>JBBSIK010000070.1:0-9779 GCA_038232115.1 Chloroflexia bacterium | reverse complement strand
TATTTCGAGCGCGCCCGCTTTGAGTACCGCGACGGCCAGATCACGCTTGGCAACCTCGGCTCTGAGCTGGCACAGGAATTGAGCGGTCCCGCTTTCCGGCCCATCCCGTTCTTCGTGAGCGTGGACACCAACATCTACTTTGGCCCCTCCAAGCACTCGGTGAGCGGCCCCTTCCTCGACTTCTTCCGAGCCAACGGTCGCATCGAGAGCATGGGCTATCCGATCACCGAGAGCTATCAGGTGGACGCGGATAACGAAGTACAATGGTTCGAGCGCGCCCGCTTCGAATGGCACCGCAGCCTCACCGAAGGCAGGCGCATCGTCCTGGGCAACATCGGCACGGAGGCGTTACAGAGGCGAGGATGGCTGAGATAATTAGGAATTGGTGATGAGGAACGATAGGGAGATGAGGACAAGATGAACCTCGCACAACTAACCGAGCACATGCGCCACTCGCCACTGTTCCGCCAGCGCATCACCCATTGGGAGGACGTGCCCGCTCGGGAAGCGCGTACCGCATCCTTCCCACCCTGGGCCGACCCGCGCCTGGTGGACGTTATGCGACAGCGTGGCGTGCAGAGCCTCTATACCCACCAGCGCGAGGCCGTTGACGCCGTCCACAGGGGCGAGCACGTGGTGGTCGTCACGCCTACCGCTTCAGGCAAGACGCTCTGCTACAACCTGCCGGTGCTCAACACGATACTTGAGGACCCCGAAGCGCGCGCGCTGTACCTCTTCCCCACGAAAGCTCTGGCCCAGGACCAACGTGCCAACCTGCACACTATCTCCACCGCCCTGGACATGGGAATCAAGACCTTCACGTATGACGGTGATACCCCGCCCACCGCTCGCAAGCTGATACGAACTGCGGGCCACATCGTCATCTCTAACCCCGATATGCTGCACACCGGCGTGCTGCCCCACCACACAAAGTGGGTGCGCCTGTTCGAGAATCTCAAGTATGTCGTGATAGACGAAGTGCATAACTACCGGGGCGTGTTCGGCTCGCACGTCGCCAATGTCATGCGCCGCCTCCTGCGTATATGCGAGTTCTACGGCTCGCACCCACAGTTCATCCTCTCCTCGGCCACGATAGCCAACCCTGTCGAGCTTGCCCAGAGGGTATCTAGCGTGTCGCCTATTACGCTCGTAGACAACAACGGCGCGCCTCAAGGCCCCAAGACGTTCATATTCTACAACCCGCCCGTGGTCAACAAAGAACTGGGGTTGCGTCGTTCTGCCCTGTTGGAAGCCACAGATATAGCCTCCCAGCTACTCGCCAACGACATCCAGACCATCGTGTTCGGACGCAGCCGCACAACTGTGGAAGTGCTGCTCACATATCTGAGGCAGGCCGCGGCCTCTCACCGCCACGACCCCGACAAGGTGCGAGGCTACAGGGGCGGCTACCTGCCCAACCAACGGCGCGAAATCGAGAAGGGGCTGCGTGATGGCACGGTCCGCACGGTCGTCAGCACGAACGCCCTTGAACTGGGCATAGACATCGGCAACCTGGAGGCAGCAGTGCTCGTGGGCTATCCAGGCACGGTGGCCTCAACCTGGCAGCAGGCGGGCAGGGCCGGAAGGCGCTCCACTCAGTCAATGGTGGTACTGGTGGCGGGGTCCTCGCCTCTCGACCAATTTCTCGTGAACAACCCGGAGTATTTCTTCAACCGCTCGCCCGAAAACGGCCTCATCAATCCCGACAATCTCTTTATCTTGATGAACCACCTCCAGTGCGCCGCGTTTGAACTGCCGTTCCACGACGATGAAGGCTACGGCGGTCACCCACCTGCGGAGATGGCGCAGATGCTCGACTACCTGCAAGATGACATGGTGGTGCGACACGCGGGCGGGATGTGGCACTGGTCGAGCGAAAACTTCCCGGCTGAGAAAATATCGCTGCGCACTGCTGCTGCCGAGAACTTCGTTATAATAGACACGAGCGATCCGACCCCGCGCATCATAGGCGAGATGGACCGCTTCTCGGTGCTGACCCTGCTCCACGAGGAGGCGATATACCTGCACGAAGGGCAGCAATATCACGTAGACAAACTAGATTGGGACGAGCAGAAAGCATATGTGCGAGCGGTTGAGGCCGATTACTACACAGATGCGAACCTTGCGGTCACTTTGAAGGTATTAGATATATCAACAGGCGATGCGGCGCAGGCGGGGCGCAACCACGGCGACGTGATGGTGTCGGCCCAGGCGACGATTTACAAGAAGATAAAGCTCGGTACACACGAAAACGTAGGTTGGGGTAAAATACACTTGCCGGAGCAGGAGCTACATACAACCTCGTACTGGCTGTGTGTGCCGCCAATGGTTGCCAACAACATGCCAGGCAAGGATGCGCTGCAAGCAGGGCTGGTTGGCCTGGGCAATGTGCTCTCGCAACTCGCGCCACTCTACCTGATGTGCGACCCCCGCGATCTGGGAGTCGTGCCACAGGTGAAGAACCCCTTTACAGGGCAGAGTACAATATTCCTGTATGATTCGTATCCGGGAGGCATTGGGTTCAGCCGCAAGCTCTATGATATGCACGCCGTCTTGCTGGAGGCATCACGCGAGTTGATCCAGGCCTGCGAATGCGAAGACGGCTGCCCTGCCTGTGTCGGCCCCGCGATGGAGGTAGGCCCTGGCGGCAAAACGCATACGCTCGATCTAATCACGGGCCTGCTGGTGACAAGCGCAAGCCTCGCCTCGGCTAATGGTAACCACGCCGGGCCACCGGATGGCCTGAGCGCCAACGACACTTACAAGGTAATGACAGACTAAACCAACCAGGAGAGTGAACTATGATAGGAACCCCATCAACCAGGAAGCGCAACCCGGTCATGAGCGTCCTCATCCCGCTATTTAGCCTGATTGTCTTCGCCGCTGTGTGCTTCCTCCTGTGCGAGGCAGTATATCTGCTCAACCAGCAGGGTATTTCAGGGACTTGAAAGTTCCAAGTTGAAAGTGAGGAGTGTTGAGTCGCTCAACAAGAACCCCATCTTAATCTTTAGCGTGTTCTCTGCGTCTCTGCGTCTCTGCGTCTCTGCGTTTTCGTCTCTTGTCGTCTATGGCCTGACACGTATGGGCATTCGAAGCTAATCTGATCATTGAGGAGTTAAGCTACTATGGCCGAAGAGACGATGCGCGTCTTAATGACTCAACTTGTGCCTGAGCCTGCCCTCGAAAGGCTGCGCCAGGCAATCGGCACGGGCGGCACGCTCGACATCAACCCCGACTCCGATCACATCTGGACCAAGACGGAGCTTATAGGGCGATTGAAGAGCAGCAACTACAACGCCCTCTACTGCATGCTGACCAATCAGATCGATGCCGAAGTGCTTGACGCCGCGCCTGAATTGAAGATTGTTGCTAACATGGCCGTTGGCTACAACAATATCCAGATAGACGAAGCGACCAGCCGTGGAGTGGCCGTCAGCAACACGCCGGGTGTGCTCACCGACACCACTGCCGATTTCGCATGGGCGCTGCTCATGGCTGCTGCTCGCCGCTTGACGGAGGCGGACCGCTTCCTGCGCGCGGGCAAGTTCCACGGCTGGGGACCTCTAATGATGGTCGGCCAGGACGTATATGGTAAGACGCTTGGGGTGATCGGATTCGGGCGCATAGGCAGGGCGGTCGCCAGGCGAGCAACGGGCTTCGACATGGAAGTGCTCTATTTTGACCGCCAGCCCGCCGATTCCGACACAGAAAAATCGCTCAACGCGCACCCTGTCGAACTGGACGAACTGCTCAGGGAGTCCGACTACGTTACCCTGCACACCGACTATAACCCAGAGACGCACCATATGATCGGAAAGGCCCAGCTTGAGAGTATGAAGCGGACAGCATACCTTATCAACACGGCGCGCGGTCCCATTGTGGACGAAGGGGCGCTGGCGGAGGCCCTCAAGAACGGCACGATAGCAGGTGCGGCACTCGATGTGTTCGAGCGCGAGCCTGAAGTGCTTGCCGACCTCCTGGAGCAAGAGAACGCCGTGCTGGTGCCTCACATAGCCTCAGCATCGCTGGACACGCGCACCGCCATGGCACTGATGGCAGCCGACAATATCATCGCCGCACTGCGAGGCGAGCCGCCCCCCAACTGCCTCAACCCCGAAGTGTACGACAAAGCGGGTAAGTGAGAGTAATAACAAACAGAGTGAACGCGCAAAGAGCCTTGCAGATTGTCATGGCTCCCTTTTATTTTGAGTGCTTGCACTGTTCAGAAGGATGTTGCTGGCGTTGCTGTAACGCCTGCTAAGATGCCAGCTGTTCTAACTGATTCGTTGGCTGCCCTCGCCATATGACTGAAGTTGGCCTCCGTTTGCAGTTACAAACAAGCCCTTATGACTTACGCATAACGTTTTACAATGATTTTACAGTTCTCTTACGGCTATCTAACCCTTTTCGCTCTGCGGCCTGGTACAATTCCCCTGTAACATGGACTGTTGGTACTATATGCGACCGATTACCCATTCCTATCTGGTAAACTCACTTTACCGCTCTCGCATACCGGCCAGCTCTTACGCGCATCGCCGAGAGCCGACTTGCCCGTGGGTGCGACAGGCAAAATAAGGAGAGACCAAATATGGCGCGAACAGACAGGCAGTTGATTGCCCACCTCCTGCGGCGAGCAGGGTTCGGGGGCAACAGCGCCGACATTGATGCATATACAGCGCTTGGCTTTGAGGGTGCGGTGGACCGCCTCATCAACTACCAATCGGTAGGCGACAGTGCCATTGAGCAGGCAGTCACAGACCTGCGTAGCAAAAGCCCGGCGTCCACCAACCAGATGCACCCGGAGTACGGCAATCCCGCCGTCGAGATTGCCACCTGGATAATGCGTATGCTCAATACGAAGCGGCCGCTGCAAGAAAAGATGACACTCTTCTGGCACGGCCACTTCACCTCGTCTATAGTGGACGTGAAGGTCGCATCACTCATGACCGGACAGAACAATCTGTTCCGCCAGAACGCCCTGTCAGCCGACTTCAAGGCCTTCACCAAGCAGGTGGCCCGCGATCCTGCTATGCTCATATATCTGAACAACGACGAAAACCGCAAGGGCGCACCCAACGAGAACTGGGCCCGCGAGCTGATGGAGTTGTTCGTCCTCGGTATCGGCAACTACACGGAGGATGACGTTAAGCAGGCGGCCCGCGCCTTTACCGGCTGGACTGTCGAGCGCGGCACCGGCAAGTTCGTATTCCGCGCCCAGCTGCACGACTCGGACAGCAAGACTTTCATGGGCGTGACCGGCAACCTGAATGGTGACGATATAATAGATACTATTTTCGCTCAGCCTCCCCACGCCAAATTCATGGCGCGTAAGTTGTTCCGCTTTTTCGTGTACGATGATCCGGATGATGCAGCAGTTGCCCGCTTCGCCGACATCTATGCAAAGAGTGGCCTTAGCATCAAAGAACTGGTGCGCCAGCTACTCCTATCGCCCGAGTTTCGCTCGGACAAGGCGTTCTACGCGCTCATCAAAAGCCCCGCCGAGTATTGCGTCGGCGCTCTCAAGGCGCTGTCGGCCAACATCACCGACCTGCCTACTCTGAACACCGTCACGGCGGCAATGACCGCACAAGGCCAGCAGTTGTGGAACCCACCGAACGTTGGCGGTTGGCCCGGCATGCGCAACTGGATCAACTCCACTACTTTCTTCAACCGGGCCAATTTCGCTCAGAAGGTCGTCAGCATAGATAGTAACATGACGACGGATCCTGGGGAGATCGCCAAAGCCGATGGCAAGAGCACACCCTCCGATGTTGTGGACCACTTCCTCGATATCTTGCTCGAATCGGACACATCGCCCGACTACCGCGCTAGCTTGCTGACTTACGCAGGCAGTTTCCGCGATGCTAAAGACGCTGACGGCAAGATACGCGGCATCGCCCGTCTCATTATGTCAAGCCCAGATTACCAGATGAACTAGAGTGAAACGTGACCAGGCGCACTAAAAGGGTCTCTCAGAAGACAGCATCCAAGTTTAGTGAACCGCATCACGTTTCACGTTTCAGAAAGAGGAGAACAATCAATGTCTATCACACGACGTGACATGGTGAAGAACGGGTTGAGCATCGCGGCTCTGGGCCTGGTAGCGCCTTCGTTCCTGGTCAAGAGCGCGTATGCACTGACCAATGGCGGCAGGCAGCGTGCCACGGGCGACGGCCTGCTGACCGGGGGTACAGGTGGAAGTGAGAGTTTGAAGAAGAACGTGCTGGTAGTGGTGCAGCTTTCAGGCGGCAACGACGGGTTGGGTACCGTTATACCTTATACCGACCAGACGTACTTTAGCTCGCGCCCCACTCTCGCTCCCAAGCCCGAAGAGATCCTCAAGCTAACAAGTAGCGTGGGCCTGCACCCGTCTCTGGGCGGCCTCAAAGGGCTGTACGATAACGGCCACATGGCCGTGCTGCAAGGCGTCGGTTATCCTAACCCGAACCGCTCGCATTTCCGCTCCATGGAAATCTGGCAGTCTGCGCGCCCCGACGTGAAGGAGCCGACGGGTTGGTTGGGACGCCTGCTCGAAGCCGATGATGACGATGAGGCGAATACCCTGCGCGCCATCAATATCGGCAACTTGCTGCCTCGCACGCTTTGGAACGAAACTACGCTTGTGCCTTCCATCACCAACGTGGAAACCTATCAGTTCCGCACAGACGGTCGCTACCTGGGCGATCCCTCCGCACAACTCGACGCCATCCACCACCTGTGCGACCACGCTGTACACGGGGTGGAGGAAGAGTACGTAAGCAAAGCAGCTATTGATGCCTTCGCAAGCTCGGATGCCCTCAGGACCGCCGTCGGACGCTATCAGACTACGGTGCAGTACGGCAACAATCCCTTCGCTGAGGGTATGAAGCTGATCGCGCAGGTGGTAGCCGCCGATATGGGCACTCGCATCTTCTACATCAGCCTGGGCGGCTTCGATACCCACTCCGGCCAGTCAAGGCGACACGCGGAATTGCTTACCATGCTGGACCAGGGCGTGGCCTCGTTCTACAGCGACCTTGAGAAGATGGGCAAAGCAGACCAGGTTGCGCTGATGACCTTCTCCGAGTTTGGTCGCCGCGTACACGAGAACGGCAGCGCGGGCACGGACCACGGCACAGCCCTGCCTATGTTCCTCGTGGGCGGCAACATCAAAGGTGGCGTCTACGGCAACAATCCCGACCTATCCAACCTGGACCAGGGCGATCTCCGTATGCAGACCGACTTCCGGGCCGTCTACTCATCTGTCCTTCGCAACTGGCTCGGCGCGGACCCCAGCAAGATCGTGGACGGCAACTACAGCAACATACCCTTTACGCTAGCGAAAACGGGATAGAGCGCGAAACGTGATGCGGAATTCGTTATGCCTCAGTGCAAACTGAAAGGCATACTCGCACGTATATTAGTCAGCAACTCAAATCATCATGATTTACGTGTTACGCATCATGTTTCAGAAATAGGAGAGCACCATGTTTGAAGGACTACTACAACCCACACACCTTATATTGATACTGGCTATCGTCTTGATCGTGTTTGGGCCTGGCAAGCTACCGGGTTTGGGCAAGGCAATCGGTGAGTCGATGCGAGAGCTTCGCAAAGGCGCTTCGGAGTTCAGCGAAGCCACAACAACCACATCCATTACCACCACTCCTGTACCTGCCGCCACCGAGAAGGCTGTCACCGGGACCGTCCCCGCTCCGCAGCCGTAAGAACAGCGGACAAACGACCAGAGCCACTTCCTGGGTATCGCGCCCCCAGGAAGTGGCTCTTTTGGTTGGCTTCTTAGGATATGCACAACGCACAGCCCTGTGACTGCGCGGAGAGTACCTCAGTTACGGGCCACTCTAAGGAATGAACGCAGCGCATCGAGCGTGGCTGCCATCGTAGGGAACGTGCGGAGGGTAACACACTGCCCGGAGACAAACAACGACAGGAAGAAGCGGGCACCAGGCTCGTCCACAACTGCCCAGCCGGGCCTATTCGGGTCCACATGCTGCACTCCAATGTAGGCCTTTACCGCGCCTAGCCTGAACAGCCCTAAGCGACGACTGCGACCCCACTGCACCACACTATGCTCAAGGTATTCATCGGGGCAAGCGTCCCACTCCTCTCTATAGTCCCTGTGCCATTGTACCAGCTTGCGCAGTTCCGTCTGTTCCAACTTTCTCTCTTCCCTCCCCGACAGGCGAATCCCAAGCCGCAGCCATTATAGCAGCCATATGGTGCGCATGGTCAATGTCATGGTTATTGGCAGTGGTGACACCGCAGACTAAGAGTATACACTGCTTGATGAACGCTTCCAGCTACCCTTACTCTGAACACTAATCCGGTTACAAGGCTCTTGACATCGCCAAGCAGCTTACTCTATAATGCGCCTACGCCGAACCTGCTTTTACATAGCTGGCTGTTGGCACACCATATCCTCAGTTTGAGTAGCCTTACTGAAGTTCGCCATGTTGCCCTCGGCAACTATAGTTGGTTGAAGGAGGTGGTCGGCCTCTGATGTCCCTGATTCCTCGCATTCGTAGCCTCGCAGGCCCGGGCAGCCCGCTACCACATTGAAAGTTGAAAGTTCTAAAAAACCTTCGTTCTTTCTAACTTTCAACTTGGAACTTTCGACTCCGTAGCTGCGAGGAGACGCTACTATTAGCACATTCTGGAGGAGAGTTCATGACCAGTAAATCCAGTAAACTCAGTATTACGGTCGTATCACTTTCGCTGGTGGGAAGCATGGCGCTTTCGGCTTGCGGCGGCACCGCCTCGATTGATACGCCGATAGTGCCGACCGCTACCACTTCAAGCGGCGCCACTGTGGGTATCACTGCTACCACCGCTATGGCCGGGGAAACTCCCACGACCGCTATGGCCGGAGGAACCCCCACAACCGCTATGACCGGGGGCACAGCTACCACCGGCACCAGTGGCGGCGGCGGCACCGTTACGGGCGATACCATCAAGATCGGCATTGACCTGCCTCTATCGGGCGGCGACGCATCAGTGGGCCTGCCCACACGCAACGGTATGCAGCTCGCCATAGACCAGGCGAACAAGAAGGGCGGCGTCACGATTGCGGGCAAACAGTATAAGCTCGAAGCCTATATCCTCGACGACGTGCCCCCTGGCGCGAGCAAGCACGACCCGGCGCAAAGCTCCAAAAACTCGGACAGCTTCATCTCCGACAATAGCGTGCTTGGCGTTCTAGGACCGTTCAACAGCGCCAACGCACAGGCTATGATGCCGAAGCTGAATATCGCAGGCCTTTGCCAGATTAGCCCGTCCAACACCAACGAGACTCTAACAAAGCCTGAGTTCAACAAGACCAAGGACTACCGCCCTACGGGTCAGGTTACCTACTTCCGTGTCGTGACCACAGATGACGTGCAGGGCCCGGCTGCCGCCGATTACGCCTATGATACGCTCAAGCTCAAGAAGGCCTACCTCCTTGACGACACTGAATCCTATGGCAAAGGCATTTCGGACAACTTCGGGAAGGAATTCCAGAAGAAGGGCGGTACCGTGCTCGGCCATGATGGCGTGACGACTGGTACTACCGACTACAGCTCGATCATGACCAAGATAGCGGCTGCAGGCCCGGACATACTCTTCTACGGAGGAACCTCCTCCAATAACATCCCGCTTGCCCGCAAGCAGATGAAGTCCGCTGGCCTGACGATCCCCCTCATGGGCGGAGACGGCATCCAGGACTCTGAGTACACGACGGTAGCCGGACCTGACGCTGAAGGCAGCTACTCGACAGTAGCGGCAGTCAATGTCACTACGCT
>JBBSIK010000069.1:0-9783 GCA_038232115.1 Chloroflexia bacterium | reverse complement strand
TCGCGGTGGAGATAAGCGGATCGGGGTTCCGGGTGCTGCTCCATTCGCTGGCGTTCGGCACGCTCAAGCCGTTTATAGCCAATAAGTCGGAGGATGCGATTTCGCTACAGAACATGGAGATGACGTTGGATGTCATGGCCCATTCGCTGGTGTACTGGACGCAGGACTGCCTGTCGCGGGGGCTGCTGGGGCGGGGCACGCGCATATTCGCTATGACATCGGCGGGGTCGCAGAGAGTAGTGCCGAATTACGGTGCGGTATCGGCGGCCAAGGCGGCGCTCGAATCGCACATCCGCCAGCTTGCCTATGAACTGGCACCGGCAGGCATCACGGCAAATGCTATTCGCGCAGGCGTGACCGACACCCCGGCTCTCAGGAAGATCCCCGGCAACGAGCGGCTGATAGAGGGGGCATTAGCCCGCAACCCATCGGGCAGACTGACTACCCCGCAAGATGTGGCACATCTGATTGCCTTGCTCGCCAGACCCGGACCTGGCGCCGACTGGCTGACGGGCAACGTGCTGGGTGTAGACGGGGGAGAAGAAATCGCGGGGTGATTACAAAACACTCGTATGCCTGGGAGAAAAGTACTATGAAAAGGTGTCCAGGTGGCTTGCTATTTGCTAATTATCTGGTTATACTTTGCCCACTTCATCATAGTTGAGGTTGCCGGTGCCCTGGCGGATCGGTGATTGTTTGTGATGAAGTTGTCGTGTTGATAGGGCGCGCTAGAAGGAGACGCATAGATAAAAAGGAGTCGGTATGAGCAAGAAGCGCTATTTGCAAGCAGGTATACTGGTGTTGTTATTGATGTTGGTGGCGCAGACGGGTTGGCACTCGCTGGAACAGCCATCTGCTCCTGCGAGCAGTGCAGCGCCGCGTATGGCGGGCGTAAGCGGCACCCTGCCGGGAGGTGAAGCCGGTGCGGCAGCGCAGGCTCCGTTTGAAGTCGTTAGAGATGTCAAGCACGATGTCTCGCCGGCGCTGCGGAACATAAAGCCTGCCCCGGCGGCCCAGTGGACCACCCCGCGCGAGATGCCTGAGCGCGATCAACCGGGCGCAGCTCCTGCCCCGCAGGTGAACGACCCTGTTGTGCAGAGCAGTCTTAGCTCCGGCTCTCTGGCTCCGTTGGCATCCGCGCCTTCTACCATTCAGAACTTCGACGGCAATCCAAACGTTGATGGTTACTACCCGCCCGACACGAACGGCGATGTAGGCCCGAATAACTACGTGCAAACCACCAATGTCCGCATGCAAATCTTTAGTAAGACCGGTGTTCCTTTTTACAGCACGCCGATATTGACCAAGCAGTTGTGGGCGGGCTTCGGCGGGCCGTGCGAGACGCGCAACGACGGCGACCCTATCGTGCTGTACGACTCATTGGCCGACAGGTGGAACATAAGCCAGTTTACCTCTGCCTCGCCTTACGGCCAGTGCATCGCTATCTCCACCACGCCCGACCCCACAGGCACGTACTACCGCTACTTCTTCCAGTTCAGCCTGACCACCTTCTATGACTACCCGCACTTGGGCGTGTGGCCCGATGGCTACTACATGGGAGCCAACAGGTTTACCCAGATTTATCAAGGCGCCTCCGCTATTGTCTTTGACCGAGCCAAAATGCTCCAGGGTCTGCCGGCTACCTACCAGGCGTTCAACCTGAGCACAAGCTATGGCACGCTGCTCCCCTCTGACCTCGACGGCAGCAACCCGCCCCCGGCAGGCTCGCCCAACTACTTCGCCAGCCGTGGTACATCGAGCTTGAATATATGGAAGTTCCACGTTGACTGGGCTAACTCGGCGAACTCTACCTTCACAGGTCCCACGAGTCTGCCGGTGGCTGCTTATAACCAGCTATGCTCGAACACCCGCAGCTGTATTCCTCAGCCCGGCACCAGCGTGGGACTCGATGGTCTTGGCGATCGCCTCATGCACCGTCTGGCTTATCGCCATTTCAGCGATCACGAGTCGCTGGTCGTAAGCCACAACGTGAACGCGGCCAGCAGTGGCTTGCTGGCGGGCGTGCGCTGGTATGAACTCCGCATCTCCAACCAGACACCCAGCGTTTACCAGCAGGGCACATACGCCCCTGATACAACTAATCGCTGGTTGGGTAGCGTGGCGATGGACGGCAGCGGTAACATGGCGATGGGCTATAGTGTGGCTAGCAGCAGCGTATATGCAGGCCTGAGCTACACAGGCCGTCTGGCGACCGACGCCCTGGGCACCATGCCGCAAGGGGAGACCGCGCTTATTGCGGGCAGTGGCTCGCAGACCGGAACCGCCAACCGCTGGGGCGACTACGCGATGATGGCAGTTGACCCGTTGGATGATTGCACTTTCTGGTTCACCAGCGAGTATATGCCGACTACGGGCGGCGCTCCCTGGCATACACGCATCAGCTCGTTCAAGTTCCCAAGCTGCGGCAGCGCCACCGCGCCCACGGCTACCCCCACGACGGTCACTGGCGCTACTAACACTCCCGCGCCCACCAGCACCTCTACTCCGGTACCACCCACAGCTACGCCCGTACCCGCAGCACCGGATTTCAGCCTGAGTGCATCGCCTGCCAGTGCGGCGGTTTCCCGGAGCGGCCCCCCTCCCGCTACTTATACCGTGAACCTTGCCTCGCTCAACGGTTACAGCGGCACGGTAAATCTGAGCGTGAGTGGCCTTCCTAGCAAGACCTCTGCCACATTTAACCCCTCCTCGGTGGCTCTCACCGCCGGAGGCACGGGCACTTCTACCCTCACAATCAGTAGCACTTCGAGCAAAGGCCCTACCGGCACCTATACCCTAACCATCACCGGCTCCGATGGCACAACATCACACAGTCAGACGGTGACTCTTACTGTCAACAAGTAACTCTGTTGCTATAGCTCGTCCTTTGCATAAGTGAAGGCGTAAACAAAACAAATGGGAACGCATCATAGTGTGCGTTCCCATTTGTTTTGCCCGAGTCCCTTTCGTGTCTCCGGCGGCGCAGCGTAGTACTTTTGTACGTTGAGATTGCTTCAAATTGGTGGGTAAACAGCTTGATATTGAGCTACTCAGCAGTTATACTCTCACCTACATTCCGTAGCAAAGCAGGCAAGTAGCAGAAGCACATACAACTTTCTTACAGAGTTTAAGCATCTAAATCGGATCACTGCTACCCGTACACAAGTTGGCCTCTCACCAAGCGGTGTTTGCTATGGCGTTGTTGCCTCACGGCGAAATTGCGCCCTGGGCTGTTGTCGGATCGAGCAAAGAAAGATGGAAAAAGGAGTACCCGGATGCAGAACAAGAAACGGTCTTTGTCCCTCTCTTTAATTGCACTCACCCTGGCAATGGCGGCAGGTTTGAGCGGGCAGATTCGCACTACCCCGGCAAGCACCGCCCCTGCTGCTTCGAGCGATACACCCCGCCTGGCCTCGATAAGCTATGATGCTTCCAAAGCAGGCAAGGATGAGGACAAGCAGCAGCCATTTGAGACGGGGCACTCAGACAAGAACGATGTATCGAGGCCCCTGCGCGAAATAGGGCTTGGGGTAGTGCCCCAGTGGATCACGCCCCGCGAGATGCCTGAACCCAAGGGCGACGGGGGCAACCAGGCCGCCCAACGGCCACAGGTGACTGACCCTGTTGTGCAGCGCGATTTCGGCAACGGTCCGGCATCCGCGCTGGCAGCACCCGCGCCGGGGAAGAACTTTGCGGGCCTCACCAACCGCAACGGCGTATATCCCCCGGATACGAACGGTGATGTTGGCCCCAACCACTTTGTGCAGTGGGTAAATAGCTCTATTCAGATGTTTGACAAGAACGGCGCTACGGTATACGGGCCCACCAACGGCAATACGATCTGGGCGGGCTTCGGCGGTCCTTGCGAGACAACCAACGACGGCGACCCGATTGTGCTGTACGATTCGATGGCCGACCGCTGGCTCCTGGCCCAGTTTACCGCCAGCAGCCCGTATGGTGAATGCGTTGCGATCTCGACCTCGCCCGACCCCACAGGCTCCTATTACAGGTACTTCTTCCAGTTCAGCACGACGGTGTTCTATGACTACCCTCACCTGGGCGTGTGGCCTGATGGGTATTACATGGGCGCAAACCGCTTCACTGCGACCTTCCAGGGTCCGGCGGCTGTGGTATTCGACCGCGCCAAGATGCTCCAGGGCCAGGCAGCCACTTACCAGGCGTTCAACGTAGGCTCCAGCTATGGCACACTCCTGCCGTCCGACCTGGACGGGTCGCGTCTGCCTCCTACCGGCCAGGCCAACGTCTTTGCCAGTAAAGGGGCCAACTCCTTGCAGTTCTGGAAGTTCCACGTAAACTGGACGACGCCTAGTAGCTCTAGCTTCACAGGGCCAACCACCGTGGCGACGGCTGCCTATAACGCACTTTGCCCCAGCAGTCGCTCCTGCGTGAAGCAGCCCAGCACCAGCGTCGGGTTAGACGGTCTGGGCGACAGGCTGATGCACAGGCTGGCTTATCGCAATTTCGGCGACCATGAGACGCTTGTTGCTACGCATAACGTGAACGCGGCGAGCAGTGGCACACAGGCTGCCGTGCGCTGGTATGAGGTTCGCAACCCCAACGGCACACCCAGCATTTATCAGCAGGGTACATACGCGCCCGATGCGACCAATCGCTGGCTGGGTAGCGTCGCACAGGACGGGCAGGGCAATATGGCCCTCGTGTACAGCGCATCGAGCAGTAGTGTCTATCCAGGCATCCGGTACGCCGGGCGGCTGACCACAGATACGTTGGGCACATTAGGGCAGACTGAGGTTACACTCCAGGCGGGTAGCGGCTCGCAGACGGGCACCGGCTCTCGTTGGGGCGACTATGCGATGATGACGATTGACCCGGTTGATGACTGCACCTTCTGGATGACAACCGAGTATATGCCGACGACCGGCACGGCTTCATGGGCTACGCGCATTGGCGCATTCAAGTTCCCTAGTTGCGGTGGCACGCCTCCTACTCCTACAGATACGCCTGTACCTGCGGCTACCAACACGCCTGTACCCGCGGCTACAAATACGCCCGCCCCTGGAGCCACCAACACACCTATACCAACTGCTACTAACACACCAGTGCCACAGGCTACCGCGACCAACACTCCCGTAGCAAGCACTTGCAACGAAGGCCTGACAAATGGTGGCTTTGAGAGCGGCTCCAGCCCGTGGGTACAGACTTCGACCGGCGGCTACAACCTGGTAGATACCACCCGCCCGCACACCGGCTCTTACAGCGCGTACCTGGCCGGCTACAATAACGCCACCGACACGATCTACCAGCAGGTAACTATACCCGCCAATGCGACATCTGCGACATTGACCTACTGGTGGAACATGAGCACCCAAGAGACGGGCGCGACCAAGTATGACTTCCTCTATGCTCGTGTGCTGAATAGCAGTGGCACCACGCTGGCGACGCTACAGACAATGAGCAACGCCGACACGCAGAACACCTGGAAGCAGTCGAGCTTCAACTTGCTTGCATACAAAGGGCAGACGGTTCGCGTCTACTTCAAGGGCACCACCGACTCCTCGCTGACCACCAGCTTCTTCGTTGACGATGTCAGCCTGAACATATGTCATTAACGAGTTGAACGTGGAAAGTGAGACGTTATAAAGAACAGTAGTGGAGAAGAGGGGTCACACGGGTGTGTGGCTCCTCTCTTTTTGTATTCAGGGGAACTTTCTGGGTGGCACTATCGTCTGTATAGCAAAGGCAGTATGATGAGTCCGACGACTGATGCGAACCGGACTTTGCCGAAAGATAGAACATTGCATAAGGAGGCAAATAGTATGGAAAAGCGCAGCAACAGGCTTATAGTGGTAATGAGCACATTGGGTGGAGCGGCCCTTTTGCTGGGGGCGTTTGTGCTGGTGTGGCTGGTGCCGAGAGGACCAGAGGCAAGCGTGGCTCAGACTAAGCCCGCCGCTAGCGAGTTGCAACAGGAGAACCAGGCGTTGAAAGGTGTCCTGGCTCAGACGGCGAGCGGCACGGCTGTGGCTGGTAGCACTAAGGCAGGAGAGGCAAGTATGAGTGGAATACCTTTGAGCGAGCAGCCTCATATCTCGGTGCGCGGCACAGGGGTAATCTCGGCCAAGCCCGACATGGCGAACCTGCAAGTGGGCGTATCTATCCAGAACCCCTCGCTTGATGCGGCGCAGGCTGAGGCCGCTACCAAAATGGATGCGGTGACGAAGGAAGTGAAGGCGGCAGGCGTGGAGGACAAGGACATCACCACCGCGCAGTACAACGTGGAGCCGGTGATGGATTATCGCCCCAATCAGTCGCCTACGGTAACAGGCTTTCGGGTGACGAACATTGTAAATGTGAAGCTGCACGATCTGACAAAAGCCGGCAAGCTGATAGACGACATTGTGAAGTCGGGTGCGAACACGATTTATGGCCTCAGCTTCGGCTTCTCGGACCCATCGGCGCTAACAAAGCAAGCGCGCGAGGCTGCGATGAAGGATGCGCAAGATAAGGCAAGTCAGCTTGCAGGTCTGTCCGGCACGACCCTGGGCGCGCCCCTGACTATAGACGATGGTGGGGCCAACGTTCCGCCGCCGGTGATGGATGCGATGGCGAACTCAGCCGCGACAGGCAAGGCCTCAGCCCCGCAGACGCCTATCAACCCCGGCCAGCAGGAAGTACGGGTCGATCTGAGCGTGGTGTATGGGATAAAGTAGAGGTCAGGGGCTAGGGGCTAGATATTAGGAAGGAAACGCTCATAGTCTTCGTTTCCATCTCCTGATCCCTAATACCTAGCCCTCAGCTCCTGGCCCCTGACCCCCCAACCCCTACTCGTAGCGCAAGGCTTCCGCCGGGTAGATGCGGGAGGCGCTGCGGGCGGGGAGGACTGTGGTGATCAGCGAGGCTATGTAGGATAGCACCACTATGCCGACTATTACCAGCCAGGGCACGTCGAAGTTGAGAGTGGGGGTGTCTCGGCGCTGGTACTGTATCAGGTTGTAGGAGAGTATCAGGCCGAGCACCACGCCTATCAGGATGCCAAGCATGGCAATGAAGGACGACTCGAGCAGGAACGACATGGCGACCATGCCGCGCTGATAGCCTATGGCCCGTAGCACACCGATCTGCTGGCGTCGCTCTACCACTGCCCGCGTGCTGATTACGCCCAGGGCAGCTATGCCTACGAACAGGCCCAGCGCCATGAAGCCTTGCATCAGCCCGTAGAAGCCGTCGGCTACAGCCAATGTCTTCTTCTGTTCGTCGGAGATGACCACCGGCTCGATGCCGTTGTTGATGAAGGCCGAGCCGAGTGCGCGGCGCAACACCTGAACGTCCTCGCCAGGCTTGATGCGGAAGAAGTAGGTAGTAGCGGGCACAGGCACCGGCGAAAGCTGCTTCGCAATATCGCTCGATGTGTAGAGGCCCGTATAGAAGTTGGATAGGCGACTCAGCACGCCGATGATGCGCAGCTTGACAGGCTTCGCGTTGGGTATGCCGAGGAACCTGGCTTCGATATCTACTGGCTTGCTCATCGCTTTGTCCGAGAGTTTGGTGCCCGTTATGTAAAAGAGGGCGGGGCCGTCGCCGTGAGAGGTGTTAACTCCGTACTGCTCCGTAACTTCTCCCAGTTGTAGGGGCACGGCATCTATAACGGCCAGCGTGGGGTCTTTGGCGAGGGCCTCCCACACTGCCTTGTCGGAGCCGTAGCCTGGAGCGCGTAGCTGCAAGGGGAACTGGTTGGTCGTGAGGAACGCATTGTCTACCAGCCGGGTGTTGTAGAAGCGCCAACCTTCGGCCAGGCCAGGGTTGAATTTCAGCTGCTCCTGTGTAGGCGGCTCATTTGGTTTCTTGCCATCGGGTTGGCGCATTTGCAGCGGGATGAGCGTCTCGCCCGCCACGGCGTCGAACTTGCCATTGAGCGTGGGATTGGCCGCTATCTGGGCGCTCATGTCGCGCACTGGGTTGGCGTAGGAAACGGTTGCCTGTAGCTGGTAGCCGCCCGATACCTCCGGCTTGTTGGGGTCTACCTGCTGGTTGAGGTTGACGATGACGGACATCATAATGAGCACGAACATGATGAGACTGAACATAGCTATCGTCATGCCGGTGCGGAAGATAGATGCCATGGGGTATGCCACGGCGGTCTTGAGTACAGGGCGCAGGCGGCCTACGCGGCCCAGCACCGTGCTCATGATACCGAGCAGGATGTCGGAGTTGTACATAACGACCCAGATAGCGCCTGTAATCATCATGAGGCCACTGATGAAGAAGTTCTCCAGGCCGATGCTGAAGGAGGGCAGGCCAAACCAGTCGTGCAGCGCATCTATAGGCAGCGCCCAGTAGATCAGGAGGAGCAGTCCAGCTATTGTGAAGGAGATGCGGTCGCGGCGGGCCGGGCGCACGTGGGCGCGGCTAAGTAGCCAACGCAGTGTGAAGCCGAGCGCGATGATGGTAAGAGAGGCTCCGGTGTGGAACAGAAAGCCGTTCTTGCCTGCCCAGCCTGCCGCGAACATGAGTATGCCGATTACCGCGACAACGGGGCCGCTCTTGAGGATGGAGCCTACGGTCGCTAACATACCTCCGACAAAGCCTCCGAACTTGCCTTCACCGAGAAGATCGAACGCGCCGATGAACTGCTGGCCCAGAGTCCTGTCGGGTTTGGCCGCCTCCGGTATGTCGCGGATAGCCGAGACGATGTTGAGGCGTGATACGCGAGCCGCCGAGATGGCGACGGTGGCGAAGGTGATTAGAAGGCCTATGCAGTAGGCGACGACGATGGAGCGTATTTCGACGTGCGGGGTGAGCGTGAAGCCGAAGTTGCCCAAGAGGCCCGATATAACCCCCACCATAGCGAAGCCGACACCTACGCCGAGAGCGGCTCCCACGGCGGCTGCTGCCAGGTCATACGCCAGACCCTCGAATATGAACATGCGGGTGAGGTCGCCACGCTGGATACCGACGGCCCGCGCCATACCCATCTCGCTTTTGCGCTCGGCTGCGAGCATGGAGAAGATGAGGATGATGAGTAGGATGCCTGCCGCTATCGAGAAGAGGGCCACGCCGATGAACAGCGACGTGAAGACGCTGCCGAACAGGTCGGCGGTCTTGAGTGCGTCCTGCTTGGTCTCGGACACCTCGAAACTGGAGTCAACCAGGCTTTGCAACCTGGTTCTAACGTCGCCGCTGTACTTTACCCCTTCCAGCGGGCCACCGGCAAGGGAGACTTCGATGCCCGTTAGCTGGTTGGGCGCGTCGAACATAGTTTGTGCCTGATTGAGGGTGACGAAAGTGACGGGGAATTGCGTGCTGGGAGAGCTGTTGCCCACGATGTCGCGCACCTTCATCTCAAAGGGCTTCTGATTGATAATGTACCGAATGCTGTCGCCGGACTTGGCGTTGAGCTTGTCGGCGGCTCCTTTGTCGAGTAGCACGTCGCCGTCTTTGAGCGTAGCAACAGCAATAATAGCGCCGGAGGTGGACTGTAGATTGCCTACGGTCTGCTCGCTGTCGGCGTTGATGCCTCGGATAAACGTCTGGCCGGAGCCTTGATTGGACGTGGTATCTATGATGGGGCCGATCTGCTGGTAGACGGGTGCCCAGCCATCTATACGGCTGTCGTTGCCGACCTTGGACTTGAGGTCGTTCAGCAGCCCGGCATCGAAGGAGGGGCGCGGGCGGTTGAAGTCGGGTGGGCCGCTAATGGCGATCACGGGATTGGCTTTCTCTACTGTAAGGTCGGTGCCGCCGAGACCATTTGTGAACGACTGGCGCATCGAGTAGGTGATCGTGTCGCCGGTGCCGAAGGCT
>JBBSIK010000068.1:0-9803 GCA_038232115.1 Chloroflexia bacterium | reverse complement strand
GACTGCCACCACGGGTGGCAAGAATGTAAAGATGCTGTACGACAGCTTTGCCTCCTGGCCTTTTAGCTGGTATCTTCGTGACTATAAGAATGCCCAGTTCGTGGGCGAGACCGTGCCTACGCCCGCACCCGACGTGCAAGTTATGATCCTGGACTACGCAAAGACCAACCCGGACCAACTAAATAGCCTGCTAGACGCTGCTAAGAAAGCTCTTGCAGCTGCACAAGCCTCCGGGAACCAGGGGGGTATATCTACCGCACAGGCGAACTTAAACAGCATCAGCAACTTTATGAACAACTTTACAGCGCAACGATATGCCATGCGCTGGTGGTTCCCAGAGGAATGGTACAAGAACGATCTGATGAAGGGACTACCGGCTGGGCAAGACTACACGAGCGCGACGATAACGACCAGCGCGGGTGTGCTTGTCACCAAGCTCGGCGACACCTTTACCAAGCCGGACAACCAGGCGACCCTGTGGAACTACCTGATGTTCCGCGAACCGCCCAAGCCGCTCGGCTCGTCAGATATGGTCGTTTTCCTGCGAAAAGACATAGCGCAGATGTATCACTATCTCCAATACCGGCCCATGCCTGGCGATGACATGCCTCTAGCTTACCAGGACCTGCCTGTACCAACAGAGAACCAACGGCCCACCCCCGATAACAACTTGCATTAGCCGAGGGACACGTATTGCGTTCTGCGTATTTCGTAATACGAGTTTGCCCACTAACAACCTTCAACTTTCAACTTTTTCAAGGGAGACCATGGATAATCGTCGTTTCAGCGCACGTGCCGATATAGGGTCGGGAGCGGCCCCACTCAGGAGAGATATACCTGGGCAGTCGGCGCTCGACCGCGTGTTTGATCTCACACGGCTCAATTGGGAAGTCGTGTTCTTCGTGGGCATGATGCTTATCGCTGTGCTCAGTCGCCTGTGGGACCTGGGTCCTCGCGCCTTTCACCACGATGAGTCGATCCACGCTTATTTCTCCAATTACTACTTGAAGACCGGCAGCTTCACTACAACAGCGGGCTTTGGCGGCGGCTACGACCCCACGTATCACGGGCCATTCCTCTACCATATAGTGGCGCTGATGTTCTTCCTCTTCGGCGTCAATGATGCGAACGCTCGCCTCGCGCCCGCTTTGTTCGGTGTTGCGCTGATTGGACTGTGCTGGCTGCTCAGGCCGTTCATCGGTAGAGTGGCGGCGATGATAGCGGCGTTCCTGCTCATCATCTCGCCCAGCATATCGTACTATTCGCGGTCGCTGCGGCACGACATCTTCGCCCTCTTCGGTCTGACGCTGCTTTTCATCTGCATCCTCTGGTTCATGCGTACTCACCAGTCGAGGTGGGTTTATTTAGGCTCTCTGGGCCTGATTATCGCTTACGCGAGCCATGAGCTTACCTACATTGTGACGCTCATATTCGTGCTGTTCCTGGCGCTTGCCTACTTCCTCTACCCTCGCTTCGCGGATCGCGCTACCGTAGGCGTTTCCACTCGCGTGGGCGATGAAGAAGTGAACCCTGTCAGTAGCGCCCTTGCCGCCCTGCGCGCTCGCCCATGGACCCTGCTGGGCGCGGCGCTCATTTTCCTCGGCGTCTATACTTTGCTCTTTACTAACATGCTCACCAAGCCGCTCTTGATCGGCTCAGGCATCATTGAAGGCATCAAGTATTGGGGCAGCCAGCAGGCCGTCAATCGTGGCGCACAGCCCGTCTGGTACTACCTGCTGCTCATGCCGATCTACGAGCCTCTCGCGCTCCTGGGAGGCCTGGGTACGCTGGGCTACATGATCGTGCGATGGGTGCGCGGCTCCGAGGACGTTCGCCAGCGCGATGATGTTGACATAATCAATGCCGCACCTGTTGACGAGTATGGTGTGGCTTTCCCCAGTATGGCGGGCCTGCGCGGGCTTACGCTGGCGTTCCTGGCCTTCTGGTCCATAGGCGCATACATCGCCTTTTCGCTGGCCGGTGAGCGCCTACCCTGGCTCAACATGCAGATCGCTATGCCGTTTACGCTACTGGCGTCGGCGGGTCTGGGCGCGCTCATCACACGCATGCAGTGGAGGGAGGTACGCAAGGGCGGTGGGGCTTTCCTTTCCGTGACGGTCGTGCTCTTCATCTTCGCGCTGTTCGCCTTTATCGCTCACCTCAATGGTTCCATGCCACGTGCGACGGGTACAACGGCTGATCTGCAGAACGTCCTACGCGGTGCGCTACTCTTCTTGATAACGATTGGCCTGCTCGCCCTTTCAGGTTGGCTCGCGTACAAGATGCTGCCAAGCCGAGCGGTTGGGGTGGTGACACTCACGTTTGCCGTGCTGCTTGCGGCTTATGGCCTGCGCTCTATGTCGCTGGCGACATATCTTCATGGCGATGTGCCTGTGGAGATGCTCATTTACACGCAGTCGTCGCCGGATGTGCCTATTGTGGCCCGTCTGGTTGAGAGGCTTTCTCGTGATGAGAGCGCGTTCGATGCGGGCCGCACCCCAACGGATGTCACCGGCGGTCATAGTATGCAGATCTTCGTGGACCAGAACGACGCCATTGAGTGGCCGCTCGACTGGTACTTCCGCGATCAGCGTGGATTGCAGTACTTCAACTACTTCCAACCCGGTACGACCCAGCAGAAGCCAGACGACCAGAAGGCCAACCTGATAGCGCCAAACGCTCCGGTTATCCTCGTGAGTGAGGCAACTGAGAACCTGCCTTACTTCCAGAACGTCATCAAGGACAAGTACACCACAGGCAAGTATCCCCTCAACTGGTGGTTCCCCGAGGATACGTACAAGACCAACAACGTGGGAGACATCGGGCAAGCTATACAGTGGCTTACGGGCAACGGCATGAAGTATCTTCTCTACCGCGATCCCGGCAAGCCTCTTGGCTCTCGTAACTTCTACCTGCACGTCCGCAACGACCTGGCTGTGAAGGCGGGACTCGGAGCACCGACGGGAGGACCTTCGACAGGGGCGACCCCGAGCGACGATAACAAGGTACACGGCTTGTTCGAGCTATCGCAGGGCGCGGGTAAGGGCCAGTTCAGCCTGCCGCGTGGCATTGCTCAGGATGCGAGTGGCAACTTTTACGTCGTGGACACCGGCAACTTCCGTATAGAGAAGTTTGACCCGACCGGCAAATGGCTGCTCTCCTTCGGCAACGGCAAGGGCGACGGCGACGGCCAGTTCAACCCGATCAATGACACCGGCACAGGCACAGGTCCGGGTGGCATCGCGGTGGACAAGGCAGGCAACATCTACGTGGCCGATACGTGGAACCACCGGATCCAGAAGTTCGACGCGACGGGCAGATTCCTGACCAAGTGGGGAAGTTTCATCAGTCTGGCCGATCCGGCCTCCGCAGGTGACACCGCGCGCGACAACAAGTTCTACGGCCCGCGTGGTGTAGCGATGGGCCCCGATGGTAACGTTTACGTGACGGACACCGGCAATAAGCGCGTATCGGTGTTCGACCCAAGCGGCAAGTACCTGCGCCAGATATCGAGCAATCTCACGCCCGATAAGGTTACGCAGGGCTATCCGTTCTCGCAGCCGGGCGAACTGAATGAACCTATAGGCGTGGCGGTTGATAACTCCGGCAATGTGTATGTAGCTGACAGCCTGAACAAGCGCATACAGAAGTTCGACACGGCGGGCAAGTTCGTCGCGCAGTGGCCCGTGCCCGCCAACAACTGGGAATCGGGGGCTTACCTTGAGCCGTTCTTGGCGTTAGACGGGCAGGGCAATGTCTATGCAACAGCGCCCTCCGGCCAGGCGGTCCTTAAGTTCGGGCCGACTGGACAGGTACTTGTCACCAAGAAGAACGCAGGTGCGATTACGCTCAAGACTCCCACCGGTATCTCGGTGGCTTCGGATGGCACCGTGTACGTGGTTGATACAGGCGCGAACGGGGTAGTGAACTTCGGCAAATTCACTCAGCCATAGGCTTGACGCAAGAGGGAGGGGCATCCAGGCGGATGTCCCTCTTTTTGTGCCCTTATAACGGCAACGTTGGATTGAGTGCCCAGGTGCGAATCTCCATCACAACCTTTGCGCGTTCTTAGCGTCTTTGCGGTTCCATTCATGTTTGTTGCTACTGTACCTTTGTCCCAAGTGTGAACACTTACCACCTGGCCTCGGTTTGCTGTTGTCACTCCTATGGCTTACAATTATTAGATGTGGGACTGTGTCCGCCTTTATTATGTAGGGCAGGTGGACCTTTAGCAGCATCTATAAATGAGATGCGCTTTTCGCGGCGACCTTTGTCTGTCCACAGGATTCGCGTTTAACTTACAGTAGCGGGCCTAACTATCTTGCGTGGTGTCTCTAGAGAAGGACCATTTATATGAAACCATCTCTGCCTGGGACGAAATCTAAGAATCGTGACCGCGTACCAGTTGATGGGCCGATGCAAACTGCACCCATGTCTCACCCAGTATTTGTCGACTCCATGTCGTCTCCAGACCTCTCCACATCGCCGGGAGAAAAGCCGCGTCCTGGTGTGCGCGCCGCCATAGTTTCCATCTGGCTGTGGCGGACTCGCGGCTTCTGGCTGGGCGGCGTTGGTGTGGGCCTTGCCCTCTTTGGTCAAGAGGTCCTCACTGTTGACCACAACGTGACCAACTCCATCCGGTGGTATGCACTGGGCATAGTTATGGTTTTGCTCGCGTGGCTGGGCACTTACAAGAACAAGAGTCTACTGGTTGTGCCAGTGCGCAGGGTCGTAAATACTATGCCGGTGAGACAGGGCAGGTCTGCGGGAAGATCGCAGAATAGCGTTGCTCAGAGAGGATTGAGCGTGCGATGGCGGCAACTGGTTCGTCGCTACCCTCTTGTCGCGGGAACCTGGTCTCGATACTTACTGGCTTTTGCGGCGTTTGACCTGAACATTTACAGCGCGACCCTCATCCGCAACGATTATTACTCAGCAGTTGGTGGCTTTGGTTGGCTTGCCAGCCTTGCGCTATTAGTAGTGGCTTTTCTCCACGAGCGCAGGGCGCCCGTGAGAGAACTGGATGCAGATATTGTAGAGGTTGAAGACCGCACAGACCCTCGCCCCAGCCGTCTCGTTGAGGCTACTATCGTTGCCTGCGTTTTTGCTCTTGCCATTTTCCTGCGCTTCTATCGCCTGGGCGATTGGTCTACTGGTGTGCATGGCGACGAGGGGGAGGCCGGGCTAGATGCCCTAAACATCCTCGAAGGCAACCACGTATCTCCGTTCACCACCGGGTGGTTTTCACAGCCCAACTTTTACTACTGGGGCATCGCCATCGGCATGAAGCTGTTCGGGACCGGGCTGTTCGGCGACCGCATATTTTCGACGGTAATGGGTACGCTGATGCTGGTGCCGTTTTACCCACTCGTGCGCATGTGGTTCGGGGTGCGCACAGCCATTATCGCCACTATATTCCTTGCTATTTCCGACGTCACTATTCACTTTACCCGTATCGAGCTTAGCAATATTACTACGCCTCTCTCCCTGGTCCTGGGCTTTTACTTCTTTTACCGAGGCATGTGCGATAAGCAGGCGCTTAATTTCGTCCTGTCTGCCTTCGGGTTCATGTTCGGCCTCTATTTCTATAACGGTGGCCGTCTGACGCCCCTTATGCTGATCGGCGTGCTGTTATACCTGTTCTTCTTCATGCCCTTAGTGCGCGTGCCCGCCTCCTATCGCCATCTACGCAAACTCAGCCCAGGACTCTCTCGTGCGCGGGTATTGCTCGGGGCCGCGCGCACACAGACCCTCTATGTGCTGCACTATTTCCCGCAGATAGTCATCTTCCTGGTGGCATGCATCTGCTTTGCGTCTCCTTTTCTGGTCTACCTGGCTGACCACTCACAAGAGTTAAACGCGCGTGCCGGTGAGAAATTGATTTTCAACAACGAGGCTCGAATGCAGGCCCAGTACGCTGTTTCGCATCAGGTCTCGCATGCGCCTCTTTATATAGGCATCCGTTGGCCCACCCAAAGTGACCTATATCCGGTCATCCCGGTGTTCTTTGAAAGAACACCCATGAGTGTGAAGGTTCAGGACGATGGCTTCTGGACTCGCGTGCTATGGGGACAGACCACCACTACACTCTCCATCATGACCTATCGTGCCGAGGCATGCTCTTTCTATACCTTCACTCAGGAGCCAGTTGCCAAGCCAATCGAGGCCGCACTGATTATAATCGGGTTATCTTGGGCATTGTGGCGTTGGCGTGACACTCGCATGGCGATGTTGTCACTCTGGTTCTGGTCGACAATTTTCGCCGGTGGAGTGCTCACAATTGACGCTCCCTATATGTGCCGTATCATTGGTATTGTGCCCACGTTGGCTATTTTCGCAGCCCTTCCACTTAGTAAGCTTTCGGCAGAGGCTATAGGGGTCTTTGGCCGCCTGGGTAGAAAAGCGGTCCGTCAACGAGTCTGGAAGAGAGTAGGGCAGACGATTAGCGCAACGAGCGTTGTTACCCTGCTGGTCTACTTGACGCTCCAGAACTACAGCGATTACTTCCTGCGCTATCTGGCGACCTATCCATTCAACGGTGTGACGGGGCACGCCCAGTTTGTGCTCGATATGAACGCCCATGTGACCTCGGAGGGCCGCCCTCAGCCGGTCTACTACGATCTGGGTATGCACTTGATCTACTGGGGACATGGCACCAACCGATTCCTAAATCACGGTACTGACGGGCATGATATGGCAAACCCTGCGGATGAGTTGCCCGTTCTCAACAACAATCAACACGATGTGGTGTTCATGGTATGGGACCTGAATAGCCACTACCTACAGGCCATCAAGACTTACTACCCGGAGGGTGAAGAGGGCACCTTCATGTTTGGTCCCAGCGGGGCCGACAGCTTCTTGTTCAAGTATTACCGTGTGAAGAAGGAGCAGATAGATGCCCGTCGGGTTTCCCTGGCTACTTATACGCCTGACGTAGGTCCCGCGATAGAGCGCCAGGAGCCTGGCATTGGCAGCGCCGGTCCTCCTCCGCCGGGTCTGACCTATCCTGCGCGTGCTGAGTGGCATGGCGATGTGGTGGCTCCTACCTTTGGCCTCTATAGGTTCAGCCTCGATACAGAAGGCGGTGGCACATTGCTGATAGATGATGCCCCTGTGCTTACCAACACAATGCAGGTGGCACACAGCGAGGGAGAGTTATTGCTGGCTCGTGGTCCCCACGATGTGCGGGTAGCAGGCACGCTGGCGAATCCAGATGCGCAAGTAGTTTTCAAATGGTCATCTGGTGGCTCTTCATCTAGCGCAGTTGCCCGCCAATATCTCTGGTCGGGTCCTGGCAGAGGCTTGCTTGGTGTGGTTCGTCCCTACACGGGCGATCTGTCCAGCGGATCGCCCTCGGACACAACTGAGGGCAGCCCTGCTAGCCCTGCTATACCCAACGTGATAAGCGAGCGGATAGATGGCTTTCTGGGCTTTAGAGACTCGCCCTCTGCGCTTGGGGGCGACCCACTTTATAGCACCTGGACAAGCACGTTAACGATCACGCAGACAGGCCAGTACGGCTTCGATGTCTACTCGAATGGAAGCAGCACCGTCTTCATTGATGGTCAGCAGGTGCTCAAGAGCGCAGCTACCGGAGGCCAGCCAACGCAGGGTTCAGGTCAGGTGCATCTTACGGCTGGTCCGCACAAGTACGAGCTACGTTATATATGGCAGGAGGGCACCGGCTATCTGGAAGCGTTCTGGATACCACTAGGGGGCGAGCGTGCTCTGCTGGGACCTGAGGCTCTACACATGGACGGCGGAATCGTGGACCCAGGTGCCGTTGCTAGTGAGCCGCCTTCGGTAGACTTGAACCAGCCAGACGGTGGGGATTCCGGTCTTCCGTAGACAGGATACTGAAGCCCAGTACGGCGTTGGCTCTCAGCGACGCAGGCGCCATGAGGCCGCGTGGGCTTGCAGTTGATAAGACAGGGACATTCTATGAGATGCCCCGCTCCCGGTCCCCGTTCAGGAAAGAGGTTCTCGCCTAGTTACCAGTCACCCCTAGTGCATCTACTACAGGTGCTGCGATTGTGTTCTCGGTTGGCAGTTCAGACATGGTACTGAGGGAGCGATGGCCCCGCTTGCTGCTGCTCAGCCAGGCAAGCACAAGGCCCAGCCCTACTATGCCAGCCACGATGAGGGCAGGACCAACACTGGTCCTCCACTCCTGCTCAGACCACAGGCGACCTTGCTCGTCACCGAGCATAAGGTAGGCGAAGTATGGGCGCACTAACGTCGGAAAGAAGTCGTTTATTTCACCAGGATGAATTAGGTTAGCAATGCTTCCTGGCAACATAGCTATCAGGTGTGGCAACCCCTTGGTTATAAGCTGGTTGTTACCGTCGGGCTGGTTGTACAGCCACTGTGGCTGGTAAAGGAAGCCTTCTACACTAAGCAGGCTGAGGAACATTAGCGCGCCGTAAATAGCCTTGTAAGCCCAATGCCGTATCCTCTCCAGGGACAGCGCAAACGGCAGGGCAAATATCGGCAGCACCGATGCCAGGTAGCGGGCAGGCGGGCACCATTCTCCCCACCATTGGGCGTAGTTTGCTATTACGACGAAGTATGGCACGAAGATCAACGCGATCCAGAGGAGGTCTCCTCGCCTGGACCTATGAAAAGCCATCAGTATTATTCCAACAATAGCAAGAATATAGATAGGGGCCGCCACCAACAGCCCCCACTGCACGTCGAGGAAAAGCCCTGCTCCGCCCCGAAGGGTGCCAGCCACATCACTTATGCCCGCATGGTCGGCGGGGTTGGGATATACCTGGTGGTAGCGATGATAGAAGAAAGCCATCAGTAACCCGGCAGACACCAATGATTGCCCCGTGACCAGACCCAAGTTCGCCCTACGCCATTGGGTTGGCTGTTTCCGCAATGTATAGAGATAGTAGAGGAATAGAGCAGCACTTACGGGCACAAAGCGGTAATGCAGCCAGGGCAGGAAAGCTATGCATGCACCTAGCACTCCTACCTGCGCCCAGTTGTTGTTCCAATTGCGGATGCGCCGGTATGCATATAGCACCAGCAGGGCGGCGGGCAGTTCTGGGAAGATCAAAAATGAGTAGGGTAGTTGCGGGATAGTGAAGGCGAAGGCTAGCCAGGTCAGGACTGCCTGCCAGACGGCACGCGTACTCTCTCTCGCAAGGAGGTAAACGTTGGCTGCTAACAGAGCGCCAAGCAGGGCTAGGAAGTAAACGACCAACGCCCGACCACCCGCCACAAAGGAAGGAAGTACCAGCAGACTCAGGCCCAGGCCGTGCTTCGAGTAGAGTTCCGATCCCATCCCATTGGAAGGGAGGTCTACCAGTGAATTAGTGCTTATGCACATTCGGTTCGCAGGCACGAGGTTTGCTGGGTGAGGGGGGAGCGGAAACGGCGCGCCGGTCCACCCCAGCCAGCCTTGAGGGAAACCCTGCCACGGTTGATAGAAAGGCGGGTCCAGGGCAAGCTCCTGCTCCTGACGGTAGTTGTTGCACTCGTTGATGTCGTGGTCCTGCCAGATGCTGATGGCGGTCATCAGATAGAATGGCTCATCACCTGTGACAGGGTCCAGGTATGTCATGACGCGAGGGGCAAGGAGCGCCAGCACGAGGAATGTCGCGGCGAACACGGAAAAGGGTTCCCATGCGCGTATACGCGATGAAGGGCGCACTGTCTCAACTGCCTCAATTAAAGCAGGCGCAGGCTGAGAGGTGGTAACCGTCGAGTTGTTATTTTCTAGAGAGCGTAGCATGCGAGCAGGTCAGATTGGCTAACCACGGCAGTTAGTTTGCAAGTCCTAGCAGAAGGCGACT
>JBBSIK010000067.1:0-9853 GCA_038232115.1 Chloroflexia bacterium | reverse complement strand
GTAAGCCCACACGGCTTACCCCTTTTACGTTGTTGGCTCTATGTTGGAGAGTAACTTCGGTGAGTTGTTACCCCATCTGCTTATGGCGGAATTCACTCGCTTATTTATTTCAACTTACCGAAAGTCCGTTTCAGATAGCCTCGACCCTGAGTTGTCGAGGCAAGTTCTTACTCGAAGCTTCTAGAGGAGGCTGACGGATCAAAAGACAACGACTTACAAGGTTTGATTGCTCTCTCGTTCTTGGATTATCTAGATTGGGCAGGGGCAGATTATTCTGATATTAAGACGCTTCTAGGGCCGAATCTACAGGAGCTATCGTCTCGCATGATATAAATTGGTTCGGCAAGTCACCAGACCACTACGAAAGCTCGTAGTGGTCTCGTAGAACCTCTAAGCTTATTTCCTCAGCCAAGCGCAGGGAAGGGAAACTTTGGCATCATACAATCCTATAGCAATGTAACTTTCTCCTGAAACTTCTGTAAAAAGTATGTAAAACATCTTGACAGCCCAACCAAATTAAGGTACGTTAATGTTTGTGCGATATTCTATGGGTAGCGCGAGTGAAATCTATTGAGAGGAAGTAATTCAAATGAGCTTTGGTGCTGCTGTTCTAACTTTTCGGGAAGGTCTTGAGGGGGCGTTAATCGTGGCGATCATGCTGGGATACCTTCGGAAAGTAGGGCGCGTTCAGTTGAAGTGGTCGGTATGGGCGGGCGCGCTGAGCGCGGCTACGCTGGCCGTTTTGTTCACACTATTTCTGCAGATCATAGGTGCGCAGTTCGAGTATCCGGCCAAAGGCATATATGAGGGCCTTACATCGCTGGTGGCCGTGATAATGCTCACTTATATGATCTTCTGGATGGCTAAACAGGCGCGTTTTATCAAAGGCTCCCTTGAGCACTCTATGAAGCAGACGCTTGTGCAGGGCGCAGGCTGGGGCCTATTCGGCCTTGCTTTCATGACGGTAGCTCGCGAGGGTGTAGAGACGGCCCTTTTCCTTTCGGCATCGGCTTTCCAGAGCACCGGCTGGGCAACACTCGTGGGCGGCATTGCGGGCCTGGCGGTATCTCTCGGTGTCGCCTGGATAGTCTACGTGGCCGGCGTGCGCTTGCAGATGAGGACGTTTTTTCGGGTCACGAGCCTGCTGCTGGTCATCTTCGCGGCGGCTATTCTGCGTTATGCGGTACAGGAGTTTGAGGAAGTCGGCTGGGTGCCGCCTCTGGTCGAACACTTATGGAATTCAGGCCAATGGCTGCCCACGAGTGGTGGACTGGGTGCGGTGCTCCAGGCCCTGGTCGGCTACACCTCGCAGCCGTCGCTTTCGCAGCTTATTGGGTACTTTGGCTATCTGCTCGTGATGGGGACGCTGCTGCTCAAGCCCGCCCATATACCACCTGCGACCGCCGCAGTTCCCGCGACGGCTGAAGATGCGACCATCACCGCGACTGCTGATAGCCCCGATACCCGCCGTGACCTAACAGCCCATATTACATAACCGTGTAGCCTCTGCTCCACTGATTTCCGCGGAAGGTAAAGTTACAATGTTGAAGAAGGTAATATTGGTGTATGCACTCCTGGCAGCGTCTCTGCCTCTCATAGCAGGCTGCGGTTCGGTGGATACAAACTCCGCACCGACTGCAGGCTCCGTGTCTGCTCCGACGCTTGCTGCCACTTCATCCAGTGGCGGTGGGGGTGATGTGCAGGAGATCAGGGTGGTGGCGAAAGATAACGTTTTCGACCCGAAGAGCTACACCGCAGTCGCGGGTAAGCCTCTCCGCATCACTGCTGTGAACCAGGGTCAGAACGTCCACGAAGTCGAAGTAAAAGGCTTACTGCCTGAGACAAAGCTTGCCCCAGGGCAGATCAAAACGGTGGACGTTCCAAGCGTTGGCGCGGGCACTTACAGGGTATATTGTGAGATTCACGGAGACTCTGGTATGGAAGGCGAACTCGTAGTCAAGTAGCATATATGCAACATCAAAAATGGGGAGCGACTACAGAGTCGTTCCCCATTTTCCATTACCGATGCTTGGAGTTAGTCCCCCGCTGTGTCAGCCGCGTGCGAGGAGTCGCCGTTGGTGTTCCCATTTGGCGAGTTGGTCATGGTGGTGTTGTTCTCCCCTGGCGCAGGGTAATACAAGTCTTCGGTAAAGGGTGGGGCAGGTTCGTAGATCATTTCCGAGTGGGGCATGGAATAATCAATATGGGGAAGTTCTACCGCCTGGCCTGGAACATGCCCGTTAGAGGGGGCTCCCACCTGTGAAGCCAATTGCGCTGCTACGTGCGGCGGCATTTCCCCACCCGATGTAAAACTTTCTTGCTCTTCCTGCGTCATCGTCTCCAGAACGGGGTGCGCAGGGAACGGATTGGTATTACTGCCGAACTTGGTGAGGGACGGCGTAATAGCGGTGGCGGTCGTTGTTGTTACGTTGTTGATTTCCTCCGAGATGTCACGCCAAACGCTCCGCGCCGGCTCAATCGCGCGTCGGAAGTCGGCTATGCCCTTGCCAATTGTACGAGCCGCTCCGGGCAAGCGTTCTGGGCCAACCACAACTAGCGCCACCACAGCGATCATTAACATCTCAGGTAAGCCTACGCCGAATACTTCCACTCACTCTCCAATCTTGTGTTGAAATCTACCATAGGCCGGTCCCGATGACCGTGCATGGCGTCGCGTCTATATATCATCATTATAGCATTATAGCGAACGCACTTAGCGGCAGCAACCACATGTGCCTCGCGCCGCGAGAATCCGATGCTAAAGCTTTGAACTGGCAGGCCTTTGCGGGTGTACTTTATAATAGAGGCGCGTACCTCTACAACTACGTATCGTTTCTTACCATCAGGTGAGGTCGCCTTGCTCATACTCTCGAAAAAATCGCTCACAAGTCTGCGCGCAGAGTCATGGTCCATCAGCATTGATGCCGGACTACGTGCGGCGGGTAAGCGCATCAGATGGAGGCGCACACTAGAGGCAGTGGCCTTCACTATGCCGCTGATCGTTCTCCTGGCCGCGTTTTACGTAGTGGTAGCCCGCTTTACGCTGGCCGATTTACCGCGCTGGCCTCTCCTGCTGGTTTTGCCCATGTGGCTGGTGGGCATTGTTCTGTGGTCGGCGCGCCAGCATATCACTCGTGCGGAAGCGGCCCGCTATCTGGACCGTAATCTGGACCTCGATGAGCGCATGTCTACCTGCCTGGAGATCATCAACAGCGCCAGGCTGGCTCGCAGCCGCTCTCCTCATAACCCGCTCAGCTATGCCCTTTTTGTGGATGCTGCTGAAGCTCTCGACACCCGCCTTGATCTACTCCCCGGCAGCTTTCGTCTCCCTTTGAGAATGACCAACGCCCTGGCAATTGCGGGCGCGCTGCTCCTTTTGACCGGTGCCCTCATGGCACCCACAACGGTAGACCTCATACGAGCAGAAAAGATCGCGCTTGGCAAGTCGGTACAGGATCAGCTACTGGAAGTGCGCGCGTTGCGTGCGGACATAGACAAGAACCAACAGATTTCAGGGAACCTGAAGCAGGCGATGTTAGGCGAACTGGATGGCCTGGAGAACAAGCTCAATGAACCTGGGCTTGATCGGGCGGGTGGCATAGCTGCTCTGGCCGACTCAGAAGAGCGCCTTCGTTCACTCTTGCAGAGACCTTCCGACGACTTCGACGCGCTCGTGGCTGGCGCACAGATCGTTTGGAATGGCGTCGGCTCCAACCTGAAATGGGATCCCCTGGAGGCAGCTTCGCAGACCGACCTGGGCCGAGCCGCGGAGGCCACACAGTTCCTGGCGGCGGAGGTGTCTCAGTTAAGCGCCACTCAGGAGCGACGCTTATCAGCGGCTCTGGAGAGGGGTTCTTCCCAGGTATCAGCCCGTGATGCCAGGCTTGGTACCGAACTGGGCGGCGGCGCGACCGCTATTCGCACGCGTGACCGTAACAAGGCGGTGCAGGCTCTCACCCAGGCTGCACAGGGTTTCGCGTCAGCAGATCGAGCGCGAGAGGATTCGCTGTCGCTGGAAACCGCTCTGTCCAAGTTGAACAAAGGCCGGGAGCAGATAGCCCAGGTGGGCAAGCCGTCCAGTCGGAAGTCGCAGGTTGGCTTCCGGCGGCGTGGCGTTGACACAAGTTCCGGGCCACAGACCCCAGCCACGCCGGGTGACGGGCAAAGCAGCGCGGGTGGCGATCAACAGGATGGAAATCAGAGCCACAGCCAGAGCCAGAAGAGCGGCATGGGTCCGACAATGGGAGGCAACGTGCCTGCGTATGGCAGCACACAGGCAGATCCGCAGCCGAATTCACCCTCCAATGGCCCACCCTCGGCAAATAGCGGGCAGGGCGGCACAAATGCGCCAGGTAGCAGTGTAGCCGGTGGGGATGGCAAGAATGCGCAGCCGGGCGTCCAGGATGGCGCTAACCAGGCCGGATCGCCTAAGACCTCTGGAGGCTCATCCGGTGACAGCGGTGGGCAGGCGGGTACGTTGCAAGGCCAGATAAATGGCCCTGTCGGCGGTACCAGCGGCGCTATTAGCCAGGTAAAGAACCCGGCTGGCGCGGGCGGCTCAACCGGGCAGGGCGTGCAGGCGGATACACAAGGTGCCAGCGATACGGAGCAGGTGTATGTTCCCGGCAAGAGCCAGACGACGAACGAAGCGGGCGGTGGCAGTCCTCCTGGGCAGGTGTTGCCTCAAGACACGCAGGGCGGAGACGGGGGACAGGCGAGCCGCTCCGATCCGAACGGCACCAGCGGAGAACAGGTTTCCGGCGGGCGAGGCAGCGGTGGATTGGCGCCGGTGCATACGCCATACAAACAGGTTATCGGCAAGTACGCAGCCCAGGCCACCGATGCCCTTGAGCGCGCTTACATCCCTCCAGATGCGAAGGATTACGTGAGAGACTACTTCTCCGGGTTGGGCAAATAGCGACCGTTCAGGTCAGTTCAGTTGGGGTAATAAGACAAATCAGTTAGGAGCAATCTGTGGCACTTACAGAAAAGGATGTGACGAGCGCAACTCGTGGAACTAGCTCGGCAGGCGCAGCCCCGCCGCTCGATCTTAGCCCGGAAGCTTTTCGAGAACAAGCTCTACGTATCGAGCAGGAAATAGGTAAAGTAATCGTGGGCCAACGCAACCTCGTGCATCAGGTGCTCGTGGCGCTAATTGCCGGCGGGAACGTTCTGTTGGAGGGCGTTCCGGGGCTTGGCAAGACCGTGCTGGTGCGGACGCTCGCTCAGGTGATTGACTGCCAGTTCAGCCGCATCCAGTTCACCCCCGATCTTATGCCCGCCGATATAGTTGGCACGAACATCCTCAACGAGGACGAACACGGCAGGAGAAACTTTGAATTCCAGGCCGGGCCTGTCTTCGCGAACCTCTTGCTTGCCGATGAGATCAACCGCGCCACCCCCAAGACGCAGTCCGCGCTGCTGGAGGCGATGCAGGAGGGTACGGTGTCGGTGGCTCGCACCGTGTATCAGCTTCCAAAGCCGTTTTTCGTCCTCGCCACGCAGAATCCGCTCGAAATGGAAGGTACTTATCCCCTGCCCGAGGCACAACTCGACCGGTTCTTCTTCAAGCTGAACGTGACTTTTCCAACCGCCGCCGAACTCATCGCCATTTCAGATAGGACAACTTCCGGTGTCGAGCCTGATGTGGGCCAGGTCGTGACCGCGCCGGATGTGCTTGCGATGCAACGGTTAGCGCGACAAACGCCTATTGCGAGCCACGTCACCGCTTATGCTGTGCGAGTGCTACGCGCCACCCACCCGGACACCCCTGAGGCGGGAACCATGACCCGGCGCTACGTTAGATATGGCGGCTCACCCAGGGCTTTACAGGCGATGATACTCGCCGGCAAAATTATGGCACTGCTCGATGGCAGATACAACGTCGCCTTCCGAGATATAAGGACCGCAGCGCTGCCCGCCCTGCGGCACCGTCTCATCCTTAACTTTGACGGAGAAGCGGAAGGCATCTCACCCGATGCCGTGATTGCAGCGGTAATGGAAGAAACCCCAGAGGAAGCTCAGTAGCTGTGAGGCGATCATTGGGGGGCCTGGCGATATATGGTGTGTTGGCCCTCCGCCAGGCAGGGAGTTAGAATGGGCCTCTTTGCGCCGTTGGCCCTCCTGGCTCTGCCCCTGCTCGGCCTGATCGTCGTCCTTTACCTGCTTCGCTTCCGACGCCCAAGCGCCCCGGTCGGTAGTCTTCACCTGTGGCAATCACTGACGCGCGACCGCGAGGCGAACTCGTTGTGGCAGCGCCTGCATGTCTCAACGCTGCTCGTGCTGCAATTATTGGCGATGCTAGTGCTGATCCTGGCGCTCGCCCGCCCGTGGGTGCCATCGGCGCTGACTTCGGGACAGAACGCGATCATCGTAGTTGACATATCAGCGAGCATGTCGGCCACCGACGGGGTGGCACGTGGGCATAGTACGCGCCTCGCCGTTGCCCTTGAGCAGGCGCGCAACGTGATTGACAATTTGCCGCAGGGGGCGAGCGCCACGCTGATAAGCTCTGAGGCACATGCTGCGGTGCTGGTTCCCTCCACAGGCGACAAGGCTCGGCTGCGCGATGCACTGGCGAGTTTGCGACCGCAGGCGGCGGATACTGATATGAGTGAGGCGATGAAGTTGGCCGGTGTGGTGGCCGTTCGCCAGCCGCACAGTACGATCTGGATAGTCTCGGATGGTATTTTCCCTCCCGTAAGCGGGAGTAGCGATTCCCTTCCTGCTCAGGTTAGATTCTTGCCGGTGGGCACCGGCGGCTCTAATCAGGCAATCACGGCCCTATCTGTTGGCCAGGCTGCCGGTAGGCTCAGCCTTTTTGCTCAAATCGCCAACTCGGACAATCTGACTGTAAGCCGCCGCCTGGACCTATCTGTTGACGATGCTCCCTGGAACGCGCGCACAATCGTGCTTTCCCCTTGCGAGACACAGCAGGTCATCGTGGACGATGTGCCTCTGGGCGCTCGCGTGATTGAGGCGCATCTTGCAGGGACTGACGACATGGAGATGGATGATACAGCATGGACCGTCAACCGCGCGAGTGTGCCTGCTAATGTTCTACTTGTAAGCGGGGGGAATAAGTTCCTAGAACTGGCTGCGGGGCTTCTGCCTGATGTGACGCTGTACAAAGTAGCACCCGGCGATTACGATCCCTCGGATGTCATCAACGGCGCGCCGCCCGACCTGACTATCCTCGACTCGGATATTCTTAGCTCAACAATGCAAAAGCTACCCTCCGGCAACCTGCTATTTGTGGGTCCAAAAAACTCCAATACCCTTTTCACTGTACAGGGGGTGCTATCTGCGCCACAGCCTTCTTTTTCACCTCTCGATACCGGTCCGCTACAGCCTGAGAAGGATGCCTCCGACCGGGATCCACTCCTCCGATTTGTTGATCTATCATCGCTGCACGTCGCTAAAGCCGCCGCGATCAATCTGCCGCAGTGGGGCCACGTTGTGCTGGGCAGTGACAAGGGGCCTCTCATCCTCGCCGGCGAAGAGTCGGGGCGTAAGATAGGGGTGCTGGCCTTTGATCTACACGATACGGACCTCCCTGTACAAACTGCTTACCCGCTTCTGATGCGCAACCTGATCACGTATCTGCTGCCCGATCCCGCGGGTGGCGTGCCTGTGGCTGTGCCACCGAAGGCGCTTGTCAGCCTGGTTGCCACGGATAAAACCATCAGCAGGATCGTTGTGGAGGACCCGTCTGGTAAGGAGTGGTCTTACGCAGTAGGCACCGACCTGCGGAGTATCGCGTTTGCAGAGACCTCGCTGTTGGGCGTCTACTATGTCACGCAGTACACTGGAACTGACATCGTGGCTCAGGAAGCATTCGCCGTGAACCTTGCCTCGCACGACGAGTCGATGATACGACCTAACTTATCGCCGGGGCTGCCGAAGGGTCTTACCAGCGAAGCAGCGGCGGCAGGTCAGCCACCGAATGCGCCATTGAATGTAGATAGTGTGTTCGAGCGCGAGATATGGCCGTATGTGGCCCTGGTAGGCTTTGCGGTGTTGCTCCTGGAATGGCTGTTTGCCCAGCGCATGGCGATCAGGCGGGCAATGATCGAGCGACGAGCACGGCGGGCGCGGCGCAGATTGGAAAGGGCGTAGAGGACTCCACATATGGATTTACCTTTCAGCATAAGCGAGCCTCGCGCTCTCATACTCCTATTGACTATTCCCCCGGTCGTATTCATTGGCATGTTGAGCGCGCGCTCCCGCTCCAGGGATAGGGGTCGCATCATCGCCAGCTCTGCTGTACGGGCCGTTATCCTGGCGCTCATCACTTTCGCCGTGGCGGGAACTCAGCTAATAACGTCAGGAGGGCCGCTGAGCGTGGTCTTTCTGTTAGACCAGTCGGCCAGCGTATCGCAGGCGAGCCGTGACGCTGCAATGCAGTACGTGCGGAAGGCTATAGCCTCGATGGGGCCGAACGATAGGGCAGGTGTGGTGCTGTTTGGCGAGGATGCCATCGTGGATCGCGCCCTCAGCACCGACACGGCGTGGAACGCGATTAGCAAGCAGCCCGCTTCACTTGCGACGAATATAGCAGGCGCTATTCAGGTATCCACCGCGCTCATGCCAGAAGGTGGTGCGCGCAGATTGGTGCTGTTAAGCGACGGCGTGGAGACAGCGGGTCGTGCGCGCGACATTGTCGCGGGTTTAGGTCTTGCTGGCATTCAGCTCTCGGTAGTGCCGCTTGGCTCGCAATCTAAGGGCGAGGTGGCCGTTGATAAGGTCGTCAGCCCGAACAATGTGCCCGCCGGCCAGCAGGTGCCTATCAGAGTGCTTGTCAAGAGCAACACTGACCGAGCCGCAACCGTTACTCTCTTTGACGGCGATGTGCCGGTAGGCCGCCAGGACCTTCAGATAAAAACCGGCGACAACGTTGCTAACTTTACCGTCAAGGCAGCGACGCAAGGCTTTCATGTGTTCAAGGCGCGCGTGGACTCGGTTGATGACCAGTACAAGGAGAATAACGAGGCGCTATCGTTTACAGTCGTTAAGAAACCACCTAGCGTGTTGATACTGGCCGGTAGCCCCGAAGACGCCGAGCCTCTGAGAGTGGCGCTCACGGCGAGTGGCTTGAACACGGAAGTGGCCTCACCGGACGGCCTCCCTCACGACCCCGATAAGCTGACGACCTATGATGCCGTCGTGCTGGCAAACGTCTCTGCCGAGGCACTCGGGATTGACGGGCAACAGATCTTGCAAAGCTACGTAAGAGATATCGGGCACGGCCTTATTATGCTTGGCGGCGATACTAGCTACGCCGCCGGTGGTTATTTACGCTCGCCACTGGAGGAGGTCATGCCCGTCACGATGGATGTCCGTACCTCCAACGAGCGTGCTTCCCTGGCGATGACGTTCGTGGTGGACAAGTCGGGAAGCATGGGACGCTGCCATTGCGGGGCCAATCAGAAGTTCGATCCGAGCATGCGTACCGAGTTCGGCGACAGCAAGATCGAGATTGTGAAACAGGCGGTTGCCAAGGCAACGGCGCTCTTGAACTCAACCGACCAGGTAGGCGTGGTGGCCTTTGACGCGCAGGCTCATTGGCTGGCGACTTTGCAGCCTGTGGGTCAACTTGGGGAGCAGCACCTTCAGCAGGTCCTTCAACCCCTCGCGGCAGAAGGCAACACTAGCATGTCGCCGGGCCTTGACACCGCCATAGATGCCCTGGTGGCCAGCGACGCCAAGCTAAAGCATATAGTGCTACTCGGCGACGGCTGGACGCAGCAGGCGAACTTCGACTCTCTGCTGGACAGAATGTCTACCGACAATATCACCCTCTCGACGGTCGGCGTGGGGGACGGGGCAAGTGACCTCATGCAGACCCTCGCCG
>JBBSIK010000066.1:0-9906 GCA_038232115.1 Chloroflexia bacterium | reverse complement strand
CGTTGGTTGGAAAAGCGGCAAGACCTATAGAGCATGTCAGGCGTAAATCGGGAGCCTCGGACCACTTCAACTCAATTACACGCCTGCGGAACTCTTCAGCCAGCGTGAAAGCGTCGTCCAGCCGGGTGTCAGGCAGCGCACCCGCGAATTCATCTCCGCTGTAGCGGGCGAGTACAGCCCCATCCGGCAGGGTAGTTTTCAAAGCGTGCGCTATGTCCGCAATGACGCGGTCGCCCACCTGGTGGCTGTATGTTGTGTTGATGCCGCTTAAGCTATCAATATCCACCAGGAAGACGCTCAAGGGATCGCCACTCTCCACGGTGCGCGGCAATATATCGTCACGCAGCATATGGCGAAAGTATGCGGAGGTGAGCAGGTCCGTTAGCTGGTCAGTAGTTGGCAACTCGAAGGTGGCTGGGTAACTCATTGTCTTTTCTCCTTCAGTATTAGCTGGCTTATGAATACATATGTATGTCTTTAGACATATGTATTAAGCAGCAAATAGCTGGCGGAGTCAATGGGAGAAAAGTACCATGCTTCCTAGACAGAAGGGAAAGGTCATCCCTCGCTCATCCTGGTGATTACCCACAACTCACCAAGCCTCGCACCTAATAGCTATCGAGCCAGGCGCGCTTGTCCTGGGCTTTGACAAGCTGGAGCAAGTTGATTACGTAGTGGGCGGTGAGGGGAAGCAGGAGGCCACCCGACCAGACGAAAAGTAGGCTGAGCCATAGGCCCATAGCGCCCGTCAATATCACGCCGAGCGCGCCCTGGGGAGAGTGCATCAGCCCGAAGATGGCCGAGAAGCCCACCAGAAGGATGGGTAGTGGGACTGTGGCGCTCAGGCCGCCTATCAGCAGCGACCGAAATAGCAACTCCTCCAAGATTACAGCCAGAAAGAGCGCGCCGGGCACAAGCAACCATTCGATGCGACTGCGCGGCATGATGTTCTTCATCACTACGGGCGAATAAATCTCTTTGCCCCATACCCTGATAGCGCCCAGCGTGATTGCATTCACGATAAGCTGCGTCACCATGCCCGCGAATATGCCCACGCCAATATCGCGCCAGCCGTTATCCACGGTCCAGCCCAGCCGGTCGGGAGATACGCCGCTGAGGAAGCCCAGACCGATGCACCCAAGCACGAGAATACCCTTGACGGCATTCTCGACCGGGGCTAGGAGCAAGTTTTCGGTCACGGGCACCGAACGCAACAAACGCCCGCTCTGATAGGTGGCCCAGGCCAGAGCAAACGTCACTCCAAGCGATCCGAACACGAACAGGGAATACATGATAATCTTAATGGTACAGGCGGAGGTGTTGGGTGTCAAGGAAAGAACGAGGGGCCGGGGGCTGGGGGTTGGGAAACGGAAGGCGAAAAGGCGCGAAGGACGCGAAAAGATTTTGATGGGAGTCCTTGTTTAGCGGCTCAGCACTCCTTACTCTCAACTCTCAATTGCCGCCATTGCCCGATTGAACCATTACGATCTCTCGCGTTGTGTCTTATATAGACAAGAAACTCGTTCAGGTTGAAGGCGATGGAGGAAGGAGAGATTCTCGCTCCAACGCTAGTACACGCGGAGTGTAACCGGAAGCGTTCAGCACCTCCATCAGCCGCGACAGGAGGTACGCAAATGTCAGCTTCTTCTACACGTCACGTCCGTATCGGTCCACTAAATATCCAGCTACATTACACATGGCTGTTGATGGCTGTGCTGGGGCTTTGGTGGTTGGCGCTCCTTTGGTTGCCCGATAATTTCCCCGACTGGCCCGGTGCCCTTTACTGGCTCGTAGCCGGCGCAGTAATCTTGCTATTCTTCCTCAGTGTTGTAGCGCACGAACTTGTACACTCCACAGTTTCTCGCACAGGTACCCGCAACATAACCCTTTTCCCTTTCGGCGCGGTGATGCCCTACCGGTTGAGCGATCTTGCGCCTGAGCGCGCGCTCTCCTCGGCCATCGCCGGACCCGTTTTCAACCTGGCCCTCGGCTGGCTGCTCATCTTCGTTGGCGGCTTTATAACCGGGACCGATGACCTGGCAGGTGGGGTGAAGGCCACAGCCACGGCACTTGGTACGGCTAACTTATGGTTGGGTCTAATCAACCTCATACCTGGGGTGCCGTTTGACGGCGGTTGGCTACTCAGCGCCGCTATCACATGGTTCGGCCTCGACTCGGAAACAGCCCTCAGAGTTGGGCGCGCCCTGGGAAGGCTTGCATCCCTGGCGCTTGTGCTGATGGGGGCCTGGCTGGGCCTGACGAGTGATCAGTGGTTGCCTGCGCTCACACTGGTGTTGCTCGGCTGGGCAGCCCGTGAAGCGGGGGCAATTGGAAAGCATAGGGGGCTGCTGCTTGGGGCATTTAACCAGATGCACGCCCGCGAGTTCATGCAGGCGGCCTCTACTACCGCCGCAGTACGCACAACCGATACCGTGGCCGACATGGTGAGAAATCACCCGCGCCTGGAGCCTGGCACTCCCCTCCCCGTGCTTGATGAAACCGGCGCAATCGTCGGCATCGTGGCAATTGGCGCAGCCGAGTCGCTTTTGCAGGGCACCTGGCCCAGTACGCCAGTCACCGCGCTCATGACGCAGAGGGCAAACGTCGAAGCAGTTCGCCCCGATACAGTCCTGACGCGCATTATCCAGGTCGCCGATGCGAGGCGCGGCAGCCCGCAAGAAGAGAGCTACATCCCCGTTATTGAGAATGGAGTGCTGCTGGGCAGCATAAATCCTGACCGCCTGAATGCCTTCAAGCAGGTAGAAGAAGAATTTGGCATAGATTCCAGCAGCAAACCGGCGACCCGTGGGCTGCTTGGTCGCATAGGGCCGGTGCTGCCCGTGGCTATGGTCATAGCTGCCATGGCGGTCCTGGGCAACCTGGGCCTGCGTACCGATCCGGCGGAACTGCGCGACCTCACGAGTGGAAACACCGAAGCAAGTGTTACTTTCACAAACATAACGCCTGCCGATAGCTCGTTCCTGGGCCTGGGCGCGGCACAGATAAGCGTCGAAATGCAAAGCGCACGCCCTATATCAGATGCCGTGATTTTGCTCGACGACACGCCACTGGATACGCAGCTAAGCGGCGCGTCTCCCCTTACTCAAACCGCTACCGCCCAGACTCCTGGCCTGCTGCTTGGGCAACACCATGTAAGCATCACCGCGACCACGAAGAGCGGCAGAACAAAGAGCATCAACTGGGCCTTCCGGGTCGGTTCAGCGGGAGATGCGCAAGCGGGGGGCGCTCAGAGCACCGCAACAGGGGTAGCAGCGCCCCCCGGCCAGCCGCTTGAGATCGTGCGCTACATACCTACGGTGGGAGGGCGCGTGCTGGCGGGGTCTACGAATGTGCCGCTCAGTGTGCAAGTGCAAAGTTCAGGAGCGCCTGCCGGTGTGCAGATGTACCTGGACGGCGTGGCTCTCAACGGTCATGTGACGCCGGTTGAGGGCAGCGAGGGTCGCTACTCTATAGAGGCCACCGCGCTCAGGGTGCAGGCGGGCATCCACAGGGTACGCGCCGACATACAAAGCACGGACGGTAAGAGCATGACTTCGGAATGGACCTTCCAGGCTCTCCGACCAAGCGAAAACACTGCTTACTTCAAGGAGACCGGGCACTTCCTCGCGCAACCTTTCCTGGGATACTGGCAGGACCACGGAGGTCTGACGATATTCGGCTACCCTATCTCGGAGCGTATACAGGAAACAGACAAACAGAGCGGCGAAACATACGCGGCCCTCTACTTTGAGCGCGCCCGCTTCGAGCTACATGCGGCTACCGGCGACCAGGTAATCCTCGGCAGGCTGGGGGCAATTCTCCACCCGCCAGCACCCCCCGCGATTGCCAAAGACGGTGCTCAGTTTTTCCCAGAGACAGGTCACAACGTGTCAGGAGACATACTGAAGTACTGGAACGAGAATGGCGGCCTGTCGCTCTTCGGTTACCCAATCAGCGAAGAAGTCAAGGAAACGAGTCCGATAGACGGCAAAGAGTACACAGTCCAATACTTCGAGCGTGCCCGCTTCGAGTTGCACCCTGAACAGGCAGGGACTTCATATGTGGTGCAGCTTGGGCAGCTAGGCAGGCAGTTGTATGAGCAGAAGTATGGGAAATAGCTCCAGGCAAGAGAGAGGGTTGAGCCAGTGCTCAACCCTCTCTCTTATTCTCCACATTTTCCAGCCTAACTATCGTTCGAATTAGAGAGCCAGCTTCTCCAACCTATCTATGAAGCCTTCCAGCACGTCAAAGGCGCGCTCTACCGGCTCAGGGGAGGTCATGTCTACGCCAGCCAGCTTGAGAGCATCGAGGGGATAAACGGAGCCGCCTGCCTTGAGGAATTTCTTGTAGTTTTCGGCAGCGCCCTCGTTGCCTTTCAGGATGCCGGAAGCGAGCGCGTTTGCCGCCGATATGCCTGTGGCGTATTGGTAAACATAGAAATTGAGGTACATATGGATCGAGAACTGCGCCCATGTGCTGCCCACGCGCTCGGTGTCTACCTCCACTTCCGGCCCATATCCCTCGCGAAACAGGTCGGCCATCAGCTCGATCATAACGTCGGCGGTGAGCGCCTTGCCCTGCTCCACGCGGGTGTGTATCTCAAGCTCGAAGCGCGCCAGGATCGGCATGATAAAGAAGTAGCGATGGAAGTTGTACATCGCCTCCTCGATCACGGCGATCTGGAACTGCGGGTCCTTGTTCTCGTTGAGCAGGTAGCCGCGCACCATCGCCTGGTTGAAGTTGGAAGCGGTCTCGGCCACGAACAGGCCATAGCGCGAGTAGACGAACGGCTGCGTCTGGCGGGACAAATATGAGTGCATCGAGTGGCCCAGTTCGTGCGCCAGCGTGCTCATCGACTCCAGGTCGCCCACGTAGCTCATCAGGATGAAGGGGTTGGTGCCGAACGTGCCGCTCGAGTAGGCCCCACTGCGCTTGCCCTGATTCGGAAGGACATCCACCCACCGTTCTTTCAGCAGCCCACGGCGCATCGGCTCCACGTACTCATCGCCGAGCGGTGCCATGCCTTTGCATATCATGTCTACCGATTCCTCGAAAGAAAGCGTTTGCTCTTCCTTTGCGAGTGGGGCGAACACGTCATAGGGATGGAGCATATCGAGGCCCAGGATGCGGCGGCGCACCGACCAGTAGCGGTGCCAGACGGGCAGCTTGCGGCGGGCCGTATCGAGCATATTGTCGTACACTGCCCTGGGGATAAAGGACTGCTGCAAGGCTGCCTCGACCGCCGATGGGTAGTTACGGGCGCGGGCATAGAACACGTCCTTCTTTACACCGCCACTGAGTAGGCTGGCGAAAGTGTTCTTCGTTGAAAGATAGCCGTCGGCGTACTGCTCCCAGGCCTTGCGGCGCACCTCTATATCGGGGTTTCGCAACAGAGCGCCAAGAGTGCCGCCCGCCACCTCTATGGGGCCTTCCCGGGTATCTACCTTGCCGTAATCAAGATCGGCGTCTGCCAGCACAGCATGGGCGCTACGGGGCGTGTCGAGCACGTCGGAGACCATAGCGAGCAACTGCTCCACTTCGGGCGAGCGCACGTGTTCGGCCCGCTTGCGGAGCATCTCAAAGTAGTGCTTGTATTGTTGCAACTGTGGCTCTTCCTGCATGAAAGCGTCTATCTTCTCCTGCGGGATGTCGAGCAGCTCAGGCTCGGCGAAGGAGGCTGCGGCGAGGGCCGATGCGAATATGCCGCGTGCCTGGTCGCGCAGGGCCAGCGCATCCTGGTTGCCCGTATCGGTGTCGCTCAGCATGGTGGAATAGACGAACAGTTGAGCGACAGGTATGCTGATCGCCTCGGCTGTCTTTAAGTATTCCAGCAGTTTCGAGGCGGAATCCCCCAGGTGGCCCTTGAAAGTCTCCAGTCGAGGTAGTTCCTCCTGGATACGCTTGGCCTCGGCCTGCCATGCCTGCTGGGTGGGGAAAATTGTGTCCAAGTTCCACGTATACTTTTCTTCAAGCTCGTCACGCTTGGGTAGAGCTACTGCCATTCTATTGGCTCCCTTCTGGTATTCTGGTATTTTGGGTTTTAGAATTCGGATTATCCAATCCGAATTATAGACATTTATCTTACATACGGTCGGGGTTGTCAAGGCGAGAGTGGGTATAATGTTAGATAGTCAGTCTATGAGAGCAGAGAAACTTGCAGAGCTAACACACGTAGCGAGGTACAGCAAGCATTGGACAACTGGATACCCACCAGAGAGTTTGCGCCTTCCAGGCCGGATATGTACGCACCACAGCGTCAATGCCCAAACTGCGGCAGCAACCGTGTGACGGTGGAGCATGACCGATACGATCCCAAAACGCGCCGGTTCATCAGCGCCGATATGCGCCAGGTCAGGATATGGGGCATGCTCACCTGGCTTCTAGGCACGATCATCCTGTACGGCGTCATACCCGCGCTGTTCGGTAGCCACTCGGCTATCTCAGCGACGATACCGTTCTGGGTGCCCGCCGCGCTAGGGGCCGCAGTGTTTATCGTCACCTCCGCCCGGCACGAATGGCGCATTACCCACTCGGTACGCGTGGAGAGCTATACGTGCGGGCAGTGCGGGCACAAATGGACGTTGCACGATGGCCGGCCATTGCCTGTGAACGGCGCAGGCAGATGACGTTTCAGACGGCACGGGAGAAGTCACCGGGGCACCGGAACGCCAGAACAGCTGATAGCTCAGTGTGGAGGTTCGGAACTGACTGCCTCCGCACCGAATGCGCCAGATTACGGCCTTTTCGCATCAAGAGCCTCAGCACAATATGGGTGTAGAAGGGGTGCAGGGGCGAAGCCCATGACGGGCGGGTGCCCATCAATGATGGGCGGCGGGTGTCCCCACTATCTTTCTCTTCTTTTTATTCTTCCCTCCCACGCTTGGGAGGGGAATGAGCGCAGCGGGGGCGGTGGGTCTTGGACAGACACTCTGCTGATTTGCTCTACCCCAACTCTGAACACTTACGCACTAATTGATACTTGACTGTATCTGCTATAATGTTGGTAGCTCGGATGTTTATAGACAGCCGTGTACGCTCTTGCCTGACTGCATGATCTAAGGGGGCTATTATGCAGCCGGAAGCGCCATGAGCGATTGAGACATTGCGGCCTCGCGATGACGCGGAATACTTGAGCGTCGCGATGGTTGAAGCAAAATATGAGGAGGAAAGAAGTTGAAGAACATAGGCAAATTGCGCCTCGCCGGTGTGGTGGTGGCAGCTACAATGATCTTGCCGGTACTGTCGGCCTGTGGTGGCGATAGTGGCAACGCGGGCAAGAGCAACGCCGATCTGCTGAAGGAAGGCGCTGCCAACATGAAGGCTCTCAAGAGCTACCATCTCGATGCTGACATCACCCAGGGCGACCAGGCGATAAAGATGAACGGCGACCTCGATGTGGCAAACAAGAACTCGAGCCTCGCCGTGAACGCGGCGGGCCAGAGCGTTAACATGGTGGCTGTTGGTAGCGACTCCTATCTCAGCATAGACGGTGGCAAGACTTACACGAAGAGCGATGCAAGCTCAACAGCCGGTATGAGTGGCTTGACCGACATGTGGAGTAGCTTCAAGCCCGGAGACGTTGATAAGGCAAAGGATGCTCTCAAGGACGCCAGCCCCGCCACGGATACGATCGATGGTGTGGCAACCAAGCACATAACCGGCAATGCGAAGGACCTTAGCGCCCTGGCTTCAGGCGGTAGCAGTACCTCCACCACCGAGGGCACAATCGACATGTGGATCTCAACCGATGCCAAGCCGCTTATCTACCAGATGAAGATTGACGGCACCAGCGACAGCAAACCGCTCAAGGGCACGTTCAAGTGGAGCAAGTTCGACCAGAAGTTCGATATCAAGGCCCCAGAAGTCAAGTAACGAGTTGGAAGTGGAAAGTTGAAAGTTAGAAAGGGTTGAGTAAATAAATCAAGAAGGGTGCGTAGCTTTGAACTACGCACCCTTCTTGATTCATGCAAACTTAGCGTCCTATGCCTCCAACTTTCGACTATCAACTCGCCGCCACGTACACTTCCTCTCTCTCGGCCTCTATTTTCACAGGCACAGTGCCATCCCATTCTTCCGTGTGTCCGCAGCGGGTGCATTTCACCTTTTGGGCCACATCTATACGCTGGGCACGGCCCATTATCGTCATCAGGCCGCCACACTCTGGACACGGTACGGGCACAGGTTTCTCCCATGTCGAGAAATCGCAGTCGGGGTAGCAGATGCACGAGTAGAACACACGGCCTTTCTTGCTCTTCTTCTCGATGATCTGGCCCTGGCCGCACTGGGGGCACCCCACGCCTGTGCTTATTATAATAGGGCGGGTGTAGCGGCACTTGGGGAAGCCCAGGCATGCGATGAACGGCCCGAAGCGACTCTCGCGGATCACAAGATCGTGGCCCGACTCAGGGCAAATCTCTCCCGTCTTCACCGCCTCGGGCCTTGCGATCTCGATGCGGCCCACCTTTGTTTCCGCTTCGGCTAGGCCCCTCTCAAGTGGACCGTATAGCTCCGACACTACAGGCACCCAGGGACGCTCGCCTGAGGCGATTTCGTCAAGCTCCTCCTCCATGTTGGAGGTGAAGCCCACGCTCACGATGTCGGGGAAGTGCTCCACCAGCAGGTCGTTCACCGCGATGCCAAGCTCGGTGGGCGTGAACTTCTTCTCCTCTTTCAGCACGTAGCCACGGTCCTGGATCGTCGAGAGGATCGGCGCGTAGGTGGAAGGGCGGCCAATGCCCTGCTCCTCAAGCTGTTTAACCAGTGTAGCCTCGGTATAGCGAGGGGGAGGCTGGGTAAAATGCTGGTCGGGCCACAGCTTGAGCATGTCGAGTGCCTCACTCTCCGCGAGAGGTGGCAGGGCAGCCCTGTCCATGTCGTCCTCGGCATCACCTGCATCGTGTCCCTCGCGGTACACAGCCGTAAAGCCCTCGAACCTGACCACCGAACCTGTAGCACGGAAGGTGTAGGGGCGGAGGGTCCAGAGCTGGGGATCAGGTGCTGATAGGTTGGCATCAATCACAGACTGGTCCCCAGCCCCCAGCCCCTGACCCTCCGCCCCTACGTCCACCGTGGTCTGATCCAGCAGGGCGTTTGCCATTTGGGAGGCGACAAAGCGCTTCCAGATGAGCCTGTAGAGCTTATACTGGTCGGCTGAGAGGTACTTCTTTATGGCATCGTGGTCACGGGCGACGGTGGTGGGACGTATAGCCTCGTGGGCCTCCTGGGCGCGCTGGTTCTTGCGGGCGTAGGTAGGTGGGGCGGAGGGCACAAAAGCCTCCCCGTACCGTTCGGCGATTACCTGCCTGGCCTCCTGCTGGGCCACCGTTGCTATGTTGGTCGAGTCGGTCCTCATGTATGTGATGAGGCCGGTTGAGCCTTCGACGCCAATGTCTATGCCTTCGTAAAGCTGCTGGGCGATGAGCATCGTCTTGCGGGCCGCAAAGTTGAGCTTGCGTGAGGCTTCCTGCTGAAGCGTTGATGTCGTGAAGGGCGCTGACGGGCGGCGTTGTGTCTCGCGCTTCTTGACACTCTCCACAACGTATTCCGCGCTATCAAGGGCCTGCACTATGCCTGCCGAGTCCTGCTCATTCTTGAGGTCGGCTTTTTTGCCGTTCACCTGGTGCAGTATCGCGTGGAAGGCGTCTTTCTTCTTACCGGCAGGACGCTTGCTGAGGTCCACCTCTATCGTCCAGTACTCTACTGGCACGAACGCCTCTACTTCGCGCTCACGCTCCACGATCAAGCGCACGGCGATACTCTGCACGCGCCCCGCCGAGAGGCCACGGCGCACCTTCTTCCAGAGGAGGGGCGATAGGCGATAACCCACCAGGCGGTCGAGCACCCGGCGGGCTTGCTGAGCGTCCACCAGGTGCATATCTATGGCGCGGGGGTTGGCGACAGCCTCCT
>JBBSIK010000065.1:0-9924 GCA_038232115.1 Chloroflexia bacterium | reverse complement strand
GAGTGCTGACGGTAGCTGACCACCTGGCGATGGGGGTGTTGGAGCGGGGGCACGAGTTGACGCTGCTGCAAGCCATCGGCTGGCGAGGGCGGGCGGTGCGGGTGAGCATCCTGCTGGAAGGGTTGCTGCTGGGGTTGGGAGGCGGCCTGCCGGGTGCGCTTGCGGCATTGGGGGTAGGGGTGGCCTCAAGGAGCGAGTTGGTGGTAGGGGCATGATGGGTGCTGCCCCTAAGCTTGCTGGCAGTGCTGGGATTGTGCAGCCTCAGTGCCCTGTATGCTGCTTCCCTTGCTCCACGGCAGGCTTGCCGATTTTCGCCGCAACAAGGTTGGTATGGTCTTCCAGTTGTTCAATCTGATACCTATCTTGTCGGCGTTGGACAACGTAAAGCTGCCCCTGGTGCCATACCCTCCCCGCGAGTTCAACCTGGTTAGGCGAGCACGAGAACTGCTGGCGGGGTAGGGCTGGCAAACCGCGCTCAGCACTTGCCCAGCCAGATGTCAGGGGGCGAGCAGCAAAGGGTGGCCGTGGCTCGCGCTCTTATCAATCGTCCCAGCCTTTTGCTCGCTGACGAGCCGACGGGCAATCTGGATAGCAAATCGGGCGCTGAATTGATGGAGCTTTTCTCAATGCTCCACCGCGAGCAGGGGGTGACGATAGTAATGGTGACGCATGACCCGTCTATGGCGGAATACGCTCAGCGCCTGATAGAATTGCGTGACGGGGAGTTGGTCCAGTAAGCAACTCTTTGCAGATGGGGACAAATGGGCGGCATGGACTACTAACAGTCCACCCACTCGCAAGGCAAATAAAAAGAGGGCGGCTACCTAGCCGCCCTCTGTTGATTCCTATTTAGATCAAGGTGTTCGCCAGTTGGGAAGACAGTGTCAGCCACAATTTTACCTGCCCCTGGCCTGCCCCTGGTCACTTCGTTGCCTGGGCGGAAGAATGGCCTGTTCTGAGCGCGAGATATGTGGCTTAAAGGTACAGGTATGTGGCCCCCTCTTTTGGCCTCACTGACCTCACCGATTAGTATGGTATAATTACTCTGACCGTACTACTCCATTTCCGTTAAGATCAAGTAGGTTGTTGCCAACACCTATCACCCACAAACCCATCATCCACCCGTCATGCTCATCGAACTGAACATCTCCAACTTTGCGATTATAGATAAGCTATACTTGCGCCTTGGGCAGGGTTTTAACGCGCTCACAGGCGAGACGGGCGCGGGCAAGTCTATCATCATAGATGCGCTGGGTGCACTGCTCGGCTCGAAGGTAGGGCCGGAGTTTGTGCGGCATGGCGCAGCCTCGGCGCGGGTCGAGGGCATGTTCGATTTCTCAACAATGCAGCCTGAGCCTGTGGCCGCCCTGCGCGAGAAGCTTGCGGAAGGTGGCCTCTCAGACAGCGAGGATGGCAGCGACGAATCGGTCATCATCTCCCGAGAGATAAATCCATCGGGGCGCACCGTGGCTCGCGTGAACGGGCGCATGGTGAACCTGCCCACTTTGCAGCAGATAGGCGAACTGTTGGTGGACGTACACGGCCAGAGCGAGCACGTGTCCCTCCTTCGCCCCTACACCCACGTGGACCTGCTCGACCAGTATGCCGGGCTATCGAAAGAGCGGCGCGAGATGGCAGATCTTGTCGGCAGATTGCGGGCCGTGCAAAAGGAACTACGCGATCTACAGCGTGACGAGCGTGAGCTTGCCCGCCGCGCCGACCTCTTGACTTACCAGGTCGAGGAGATCGAGAAGGCAGGCGCCCAGCCCGACGAAGATACCGAGTTGACCAACGAGCGCGCCCGCCTCTCCAACGCCGAACGTCTGTCGTCGCTGTGCGACACTATTTACGCCCTGCTCATCGAGGCTGGCGATGATGACGGCTATTCAGCGCGGGGCAGGGGCGCGGCTCCCATCTCGGTGCGCGATGCTCTGGGTGATGCTTCGGGCCACATGGCCGACCTGGCGCGCTACGACACTTCTATGGAGAAACACCTTCCCACCCTCGATGCCTTCTATGAGAGTGTTGAGGAGTTGGGCCGCACTATGCGTGTGTACCGCGAAACGGTGGAGCACGACCCGACCCGCCTAGAGGAGATCGAGGAGCGGCTTTCGCTGCTGCACGAACTTAAGCGCAAGTACGGCCCCACTCTGGAGGACGTTATCACCTTCGGCCAGCGCGCATGCGAGGAACTGGACGGCATCAGCAACAGCGAGGAGCGCGTGGCTGCCCTTCAGGAGAGGAGCGAACGTTTGGCCGCTCAGATTGGGGAACTGGGCACGCGGATGTCGTGCGTGCGTACTGAGGCCGGTGAGCGGATGGCGAAGGATGTTGAGAGCGTCATAAAAGAGCTGCTCATGGGCAGCGCTCGCTTCCAAGTGGACGTGACACAGCATTCGTCTGAGGACGGTGTGCCGGTGCCTGGCAGCGAGGGGCACTGGGCCTACTCGGACAAGGGCATTGACCGGGTGGAGTTTCTTATCTCACCGAACCCCGGTGAGCCTCTCAAGCCACTGGCAAAGGTCGCGTCTGGTGGCGAAACATCGCGCTTGATGCTGGCGCTCAAGTCTATACTGTCGGAGGCCGACATGACACCCACGCTGGTATTCGATGAGGTGGACGTGGGTGTGGGCGGCAGGAGTGGCGGCGTGGTAGGCGAGAAGCTGTGGGGCCTCACGGGTAGCCACCAGGTGCTGTGCATCACCCACCTCCCGCAGATCGCCGCATTCGCCGACAACCATTTCAAGATCACCAAGCAAGTAGCAGGCGACCGCACCCGCACCCAGGTGGACGAGCTAACCGGCCCCGATCAGGAATATGAAATCGCCGCCATGATAGCCGGCGCGCCTCCCTCACAGCCGTCCATGGAAAACGCGCGCGATATGATGCGGGAAACCGAGAAGATGAAAGAAGCTATACGGGCCAAAGGTATGGTGGCTGGTAAAACGTAACTCGTAACTTGTAACTCGTAAAGAGACGGAAACGCACATACGCAAAGGACGCGCAAAGATTAAGAAGGGTTACGTCTCAAGTTTTAGAAGAAGGAGAAAATAGTTTGCTGACAAGGTTAGGCTACTACGCCGACAAGGTGCTTGAGATGGGCTGGCTTGCGGCGGCTGTGGTTGTGCCGTTGTTCTTCAATGTGTACAGCAGCCGCGTGTTCGAGCCTGACAAGATTTCGCTGTTGCGCTCGCTGGTGCTCGTTATGACGGCAGCCTGGATAGTCAAGCTGCTGGAAGGCGGCTATCGTTTGATGCAGCGCAACGCCGAGCCAACCTTGAACGGAGCGGGTCGGACTAAGATCGCGCTTGCCGTGGATGGGGCCGCTCGTGCGGGGCTGCCTTCATGGTTGGGCGTGCTGCGCGTGCCAATGTTGATACCTATCCTGGTGTACGCGCTCGTCTACTTGTTCAGCAGCATCTTTACCGTGACACCCGATGCCACTATCTGGGGGTCCTACCAGCGCCTGCAAGGCACCTATTCGCAATACAGCTATATGATGCTGGCCCTGATAATCATCGCCAACATGCGTACCCGCGTGCAGTTCGAGCGGCTTATCAACTTTATGCTGCTTACCTCGATACCTGTGGCGTTATACGGCATAATCCAGGCGTTGCGCCTCGACCCACTCCCCTGGGCGGGCGATACCGCGACGCGTGTGGCCTCTTCCATGGGCAACGCCATCTTCGTGGCAGCCTGGGTCATTATGGTTGCGCCTTTCGCCGCGTACCGCCTGTTCACTGGCCTGAGCGCCACCATCGCGGCCAAGAGCGCAGCCGGGCAAGCCGTTGACCTGCCTGCCGCGCCCCTGACCGAGTCCGAGCGACGACGCATGCGTGTGCGTTCTGTTGATGTGCCTAGCTATGGTTGGGCCGCGGTTATGGCCGGGCTGGGTGTTATATTTGTCCAGCTATTCTTCTTCTTTATGGTTCTCAAGATTGTTGCGGGCTTGCCCTTCCCCGATGCCAGCATGTGGTGGGTGCTGCCTCTGGCCCTAATAGTGTTTTATACGGGTTGCTGGACTTTGGAGTGGCTTGGCAACCACCGCGACAATCCTGTGCTCTCCAGTGTCGTGCTGCCTGCTGTGGGCGTGATGCTGTTCCTCGTATCCACAGTGGCTCTGCTCTTTACATGGGCGATAGAGAAGGTCGGAGCTACAGGTTCCGAACACCTGGAGGCCCGCATCGGCATAGATGGTGGCGGCTTCCTGTGGGTGCTTTTCTTCATGCTGGTGTGGGGCACTGTGGGCGCGGGCGCTTATGCCCTTGCTTCGAGCGAGCGCATGTCCGGCGATACGACGCCCGACCGTGGTATCATGCGCGTCTTCCTCAACCTGGGGTATGGTGTGCTCTTCTTCGTACAGGCGCTCTGCATCTATCTGACCCAGAGCCGCGGCCCGTGGCTGGGCTTCGGCGCTGCTTTTATTACTTTCGCCGTAGCTATGTGGCTGGTGGGTCGTCGCAGCGGCACCCGCTGGATGGCGCGCATCGGCGGCGGCGTGTCGGCAGTGTCACTCGTGCTTGCCTTGTTCGTAGGAGCGCTGAACATACCTGGCTCTCCACTCCAGTCGTTGGACAAAGTGCCTGTGCTGGGGCGCGGCATCGAGAGATTGAGTACGCTAACGCAGACCGATAGTGGCACAGGCAAGGTGCGCGAACTGATCTGGAAGGGCGCTACCGACCTCATCCTGTCGGACCCCATCAGGACGGTTATAGGTTGGGGACCCGAGTCGATGTACGTCGCCTACAACCCGTTCTATCCGCCGGAGTTGGCGCAGGTAGAGCTGCGTAACGCCACCCCCGACCGCTCCCACAACGTTGAGTTCGACCATATGGTGACGATGGGCGTGCTCGGCCTGCTCGCTTACTACTTCCTTGTCGGCTCTTTCTTCTTCTTGGCGGTAAAGGCCCTCAAACGGGCGGTGGGCACACGCGACCAGCTTATTCTCATCACTCTCATATCGGCGATGGCCGCTCACTTCGTAGAGATACAGACAGGTATACAGATCGCTGCGACCTGGACCTATTTCTATTTCTTCGTAGCGATGCTGGTGGTCTTTGCTTACTTCCTCAACCCATACCTGCGACAGGATGCCGTGCCCCTCACGCATGTGGCCCCGGCTACTGTGCCCACTATGTCCGAGGTAACGGCGTCTACTGAAGAACCTCGCCTCATGGTGGCAGGCAAAGCTGCCTCGCGTGGAGGCGCAACAGTGGCTCTGGCCCAGGATGGCAGCGGGCGCGGCACTAACGGCGCAGCGTCCACGCAGGCACGGAGCAAGGGCAAGGCTGCCACGAGTCAGCAGGGTGTGGCTCGGTCCGGCGCTAACGGTGGCGGCAGCGTACCTGTTCGCGGCGGTTCGGGACAGAGCGTCGAGGCGAGGCGCAGGCAGCAGATGCAGGCGTCTCGTGGCTATATCACCGATTCGAGAGAGTGGGTCAAGAACCCTGCCATGATAGTGTTGTACGCTGTTCTGGCAGTGGTTGCGCTCGTGCTCTCCTTCACGTGGAACGAGTCGGGCGTGCAGGCAGATACGCTCTACAAGCAGGGCCAGTCGTATGACAATGCCCAGCGATGGCCCGAGGCGATAAACTTCTACGAGCGAGCCATCAGCTTACAGCCCAATCAGGACTACTATTACCTCTTCCTGGGTCGCTCCTGGCTGGAGTTTGCCAAGCAGGCCACGCAGGAGCAGCAGGGCAACCTCCGCACTCAGGTGAGATACCCAACAGGTGAGGACAAGGACCCTGCAATCAAGGCGAGCAACGATGCGCTCCGTAAGAAGGAACAGCTACACCGCCTCCAACAAAGCGAAGCAGTGCTGAACCACGCGCACGAACTTAACCCGCTCAACAGCGACCATTATGCCAACCTGGGGCGGCTCTACCTGTGGTGGGGCAGCCCTGCTCCCAACGGTGGTGGTGATCCTTCCAAGCTCTCGAAGGCCGTGGAGCAACTGCAACTGGCGTCGCAGCGCACCCCCGGTAACGCTCAGATACGCGACGAGCTTGCCGTGGCCTACTCGTACAACGGCCAGTTCGACAAAGCTATCGAGGCGCTGGACTATTCGCAGAATAGTATAGATCCGACTTATGCTCGCACGCCGTTCATCAAAGCTCAACTTTATCAGGATCGCCTGGGCCAGGTGCGGGAGGCTCTCACTACGGGTAAGCCCCTGCCCACACAGGGTGAGACTGACTACGGCAAGCTGGCTCTCGAAATGGGCCAGGCTTTCTCGGATACGATCAGGCTCGACCCCAGTACGTTCGTAGACCAGAGCTACAAGAGCCGTGTCGAAGGTTTGATTCAGGCGTCGAAGCCTATAACCACCACAACCGCGAAGACTAGTGTTAGCCCAGTCGTACTAAGCAATGTGCTTACCGATACGGTGACGACTGCCCTGCGGAACTCGCTGCCAGTTCAGGAGAAGAACCTGACCGCTTATCTGCGCGACAGGGGCGTTTATACTGGCGCTGCGGACGTGGTGCCCGTTGACGTTCTGCAAAAGCTCTACAACGATCCAAACTGGGCCGCAGCCAAGACTGAGGGTGGCGGCAAGGAATGGCTCGAGGCCAACATGGCCGCCCTGACCAGTAACGACTCGTTGGTTAACTATGCCCTGGGTTACATCTACGGCAGAACAGGTCGCCCCGGCGAACCCAATAACAGCTACACCCGCGCCCTGGCCCTCGAACCAACCAACCAGTTGGTGGCGCAGGAGGCGCAGAAGTAGGGTCTGAAACGTGGAACGTGATGCGGTGGGGCCGAGATGAAACATTCTGAGTGGGAAGAATCAGTACCATATGGGCGTCCGACGTGATCGCGCCCACTGCTATGAATACTTACTGGGTTCAGTACGTGAGGACCACGACTGGTATCACAAGGCCCGTCTCGGTGAAACCGCGATCACACATCGTCTCAACTTGCTGAACCAGATATTGAAACTACCGCCTGCTACTGTGCAAAATCGGAGAGGCAGTATCATCGGGGAAGATGCTATAGAATACAGGATCAACATCGATTAACTGCATCACGTTTCACGTTTCGCGTAAGAATGGACTATCAACTACTGAATACTCAACCCACAACCAGCATCGGCCCACTGCTGCTCATATTCGTGTTGGCACTGCTGTTCTCGGTTGTGGTGACGCCGGTGGCGAGGCGCGTGGCACACAGGTACAGCGTGGTTGACGCGCCGTCCGCCCGCAAGATACACTCCAGTCCCGTGCCGCTGCTGGGTGGCGGGGCTATTTACCTGGCCGTGATGGTGAGCCTGGCCTTGTTCGGCCACCTCGAATATGTGCAGCAGACCGCATCTATCCTGATTGGCGCGACGCTGATGTCCATGCTGGGAGTGTGGGATGATAAGTGGAGCCTGCGGCCTATCGCCAAACTGGTCGGGCAGGTATTGGCGGCTTCTATCCTATTTTACTCGGGTATACACGTGGAGTTCCTGCGCAATGGAGTGCTGAACTACGCGGCCACTGTGCTGTGGGTGGTAACTATCACCAACGCTCTCAACCTGATGGACAACATGGACGGGCTTGCGGGCGGCGTGGCGGCAGTGGCTTCGATATTCTTCTTCCTGATCGCCACTCTTACCAACCAGACCCTGATAGCCCCGATGGCCGCCGTGCTTGTAGGGGCATGTGCAGGCTTCCTCTATTACAACTTCAACCCCGCCTACATATTTATGGGCGACACCGGCTCGCTCTTCCTGGGGTTCATGCTGGCAGCCGTGGGCATTAAGCTACGCTTTCCCGCCAATTATGACATAGTGACCTGGATGGTGCCTGTGCTGGTGCTGGGAGTGCCGTTGTTCGACACCACACTCGTCACCCTGTCGCGTATACGTCGTGGCATACCCATCAGCCGGGGAGGGAAGGACCACCTGTCTCACCGCCTGGTCGCCCTGGGCTTCACGAAACGCGAGGCAGTGATGATCTTATACCTGATACAGGGCGCTCTGGGCGTGGCCGCGCTCGTGGTGATGCAGGCCGATCTCTACGAAGGGTATGCTGTGGGCGCTGTTGTCTTGCTGGCGGCACTCTTCGGCGCGTATAAGCTGGAGCAGCTGGACCTGACGCAGACCAATCCCGGCCCCCTTGGGTCCGCTATGCCGGTGCCTCTTGCCGAGCGATTTTCTCGCATGAGTGGAGCCGCGCCTGCGCAAACGTCTGATGGTACAAGCAGCCCCGAAACCACTGCCGATGCGGTTGCGCAACAGGAGAGTACCCCCCCTGCCCGCTGATTCTTCCTTAACGTCCCGCTCCATCCGCGCCGTATTTCTCGATGCGGGCCTGACGCTGATCTATTCGGAGCTTTCCCTGAGCGAGCAGTGCTTCGTCGTAGGCCGCGAGCATGATCTGCCAGTAAATATGGAAGATATGGAGGGTGCCATCCAGCGTGCCGCAGCCCATCTCCACCACGCACACCGGAGCAACCCCGATCTCTGGTCGTCGGACGCGCTGGTAAACAGGCTCTGGATAGATTACTACACGGCTATCTACCGGGAGACGGGCGTGCAAGCCTCTGCTGACTTGCTGGAGAGGTGCGCCGTCGAGATTTACAGGCAATTTCTCGGCCCCGGCGCATGGACGCTCTATCCCGATGTGCTGCCGATGCTCCGGCAGTTGCGCGAAGGTGGTTACACTGTGGGCGTTGTGTCCGACTGGGAGAGCGCCCTCGTCGGCAAGGTGCTGCTTCCCCTGGGTGTTGGCCCTTACATAGACTTCATGGTAGTGTCCACCGTCATGCGCGAGGCCAAGCCCGGCTCCGGCCTGTACCGCGAAGCCCTCTCCCGCGCAGGCGTCGCCCCTCACGAGGCTGTCCACGTGGGCGACAACTACATCACCGACGTGTTGGGCGCGCGGTCGGCAGGCATAGAGGGCATCCTGCTGGACAGGGATGGTCTGCGGGATGATGCGCGGCTGGATTGCAGGCGGATAGGGTCGTTGGGGGAGTTGGTGGGTCTGCTGGAAGGCTGAGGCTGCGTTATGGCACATATCAAAATTATAAAGGGTGCATTGTTGTGGCTGGATTTATTTTTGCTCCTACTGATAGTTGCCGTTTGGATCTTCTGGATACCGTGGGGAGTGACGCAAATCGTCGGCTGGATTCTCCTTTCCTTAGTGACACTGCTAACCTTGTTATCCCTCATAGTATTCCCGATATTCGAGCGGTTCCTGACCCAATCGCAAAAACAGATGCGGGCCTGGCGCATAATAGAGAAACTTGCGAATACAGCGCTCCTTTTGGTGTGGCCGTTCTTCCTCTTACGAAGCTCTTTGCATTTTTCAGAAGAGCTTGCATCTATAGTATCGCTACTATGGGTGGTGTTTATCGGAATACGAGGCATAATCATATACTTCGAGGGCCATCTGAAAAAACGCTGGCCGGATGAAACGCCAGATAGTGCTGATTTTCAACGGCCAACGCCTGCGATAGGTGTCGCAGGCACAGGAAACAAAACGGAGGGTAAATAACAGTATGAACACCCCCACCGACGAGTCCACCTGGCGCGCGGCCATAGAAGCCTCACGCGAGGAGGCCCGCGACTACTACCTCAACAGCTTCAACTGGCGTGGCTCTCCCATGCCGGAGGGGTTTAGTGGCCCACGGTACTTCCCACTCGACCCACGTTGGCGCGTAGAGGCTACCCTTGACCGTGATGCGCCAGGTACAGGCACGCGCGTGCAGCTACCCACCTCTATAGGCGACCTGCGTGACTTCGACGTGTACGGCACTTTCCACTTCAGCGTGGACGGACAGAGACACCAGCTAACCGCCTACAGGCCTGTACCTGAGAACCCCGACTACGACTACCTGTTCGTGCCCTTCAAGGATGCAACCACCGGGCATGAGACATACGGAGCGGGCCGCTACATTGACATACCCCGCCACGACGACCATACTTATATCCTC
>JBBSIK010000064.1:0-9936 GCA_038232115.1 Chloroflexia bacterium | reverse complement strand
TCACGAGCCTGGGTTGCTTGAGCACCCGGCGGAGGCGTTCGCCTATTACCGCCACGAGGGCGTTCCCCGCGTTGTGTGCGAAGAGAAGCACATGGGCTCGCGTGCGGTGGTGACCGTCTGCCGCGACGAAGACGCCGCCCGCAGGCGCTTCGGCGTCATGGGTGAGGGCTTCGGTATGGTCTACACCCGCACGGGCCGCCCATTCTTCACCGATAAGGCTTTGGAGGTTGAATTCCTCTCCCGCGTCCGCTCGGCGCTTGACGCTGCAGGCACCTGGTCGGAGTTCAACACCGATTGGGTGGCGCTCGACTGCGAGTTGATGCCCTGGTCGGCCAAGGCGCAAGAGTTGCTGCGCGGCCAGTACGCAGCTGTGGGCGCCGCCGCGCGCCTCTCTCTGGGAGATGCCGTTGCGTCCCTTGCACAGTTAGTATCGCGGGCACCGGGAGAGGAAACGCTGGCCGTTCTTGCCGAGTATACCGGCCGAGCCCAGATGCTGGATCTGTACGTCGATGCCTACCGCCACTATTGCTGGCCGGTAAACTCAGTGGCTGACCTCAAGCTCGCGCCGTTCCACCTGCTAGCCACCGAGGGACACGCCCACGTCGACAAGGACCACGTCTGGCATATGGACAAGCTGGCGGCTATATGCCGTGAAGAGCAGGGGATGATGCTTGCCACGCCCTACAAGGTGATAGATGTCACCGATGAAGGCGGCCAAGCGGAGGGCATCCAATGGTGGGAGGAGCTGACCGGGCGGGGTGGTGAAGGCATGGTGGTTAAGCCCCTAGAGTTCATCGCCCGAGGCGGAAGAGGCCTAGTGCAGCCGGCGGTCAAGTGCCGGGGACGTGAGTACCTGCGCATCATCTACGGTCCCGAGTACACGGCGCCTGAGAACCTCACAAGATTGCGCTCGCGGAGGCTGGCGGCCAAGAAAGGGCTAGCCTTGCGGGAGTTTGCCCTCGGCATTGAAGCTCTGGAGAGGTTCGTGCAAGGACAACCGCTCCGCACGGTGCACGAGTGCGTGTTCGGGGTGCTGGCATTGGAGAGCGAGCCGGTGGACCCACGGCTATAAGGCCGCGTCCCACCGGTTTGAGAGGGATTTAGCATGGATAGTTTGCGCCTTGAAGTGCGAAAACTACAGGAACCCGGCTTAGAAGGGGAGACTGAGGAGGTCGTTATCTTCGTCGATGGTCGGGATCTGGTTGACATCCTGCGTGAGTACGAGATGCCGTTTGCTCAACGCGAGGGTAGTACGCTCATTGCGGGAGGGTATGCGGGGCTGCCACCCAACGACGTGCTTCCACCCTCCAGACACATCCTTGGCGACCCGCGGTGGGAGGTCTACAAGGATGTCGATAGAGTATCTGTACTTGAATGCGAGTGTGGCGTGCCGGGGTGTTGGCCCTTTATGGTTAGGATTACTGTGGAGGAACACACAGTCATTTGGAGTGACTTTGAACAACCCCATAGGCGAGAGGGTCACCCCAGTGGAGGGTGGTCCTATGCGGGGCTTGGCCCGTTCGTCTTTGAGCGTGAGCAGTATCTGGCAACGTTGCAAGGTGTAGCGAGCCGGCACTCTAACCAAGGCAAGGAAGGAAGCTAATAGAGAAAGTGAGTTGCAGATGAAAACCGACAAGCTCCTGCGAGAGCTGGAAAGGTTGACCCACTCCGGGCGGGTGCAGCGAATGGTCGAAGTTGGACGTACAGCCACAGCCGACCCCAATGCTGCATCACTTATTGCAGCGCTTGAGCAGGGCGATTTCTACGAGCGCTCGCTTGCGCTGCACTCCTGTTTTGGTTCGAGAGATGGCGGGCACGTGTTGCGCGCGCTCTCCGACCCATCCAGCCTTATTCGTGGCCTGGCGCTCAGTCTTGTGCCCCACGTCTGCACAGACGACCAGGTACTTGCGGCGCTTGGATCCATACCCCTCGATATGAGGCTGAATCTGCTCAAGCGTATGGCCAAGCGCAGACAAGCTGTCGTAGATAGGTTCCTGTCGTCCCTTGAAGCAGGAGATGATCCCGATCTCTACACTCTCCTTGCTTATGGTTCAGAACCGGTCGTAGCCCGGCACCTCGATAGGATCTTGCCTACTGCTTCGCATACGGAACTCAAGCGCTTTGCACGCCGCCACCCGAATCTCATAGCCGGCTGGCTCCAAAGGCAGGCAACCGCTGTCGCAGGCTACGATCTGCGCTTGCAGTGGCAGGTTAACGCTGTGCTGTCGATCCTGGGACGGCGTGCCCCTGATGATGCATTGGAGTTGGTACGGACGCTGGCCCCCGCCGTTTCGCTTGCCGGCCTGAATTTGAGCGCTTTACTCTCTTCCCGGCCCAATGAACTGGTCCGAATAATACTGGATACGAACGCCACCGTGCCGCTCAACTTCGAGCATATCCTGAACCGTCTCAATGTGCCGAACCTCACCGGCATTATCGAACAACGCGCCAGATACATGTGGAGACAGAACTGGTTCCCTCGTCTTGACCCTGAGAAGCGCGCAGCCGTCTACCAGACTTTCCGCCATGCCTGGTACGGCGAGGAGGGTCGCGAGCCGGAGGGTGCCCTGGGGGAGTGGCTCGTCGCCTTGCTGCCGCGGGAGACCCGGGAGGCAGAAGCCCGCCGCCACCTACAGTTGCCAGCCTTGCAGGTAATACCTGACTTACGCCTGGCGTATGCGGCCTTCCTGCCCTGGGAAGAAGCACGCCCTGCTCTTGAGCCTTACCTGCGTAACCCCGACGCTGACGTCCGCAGTGCAGCGGTTTCAGCGCTCATCTCGGCTACTCGCTACCATCGTTCCCGCCTGCCCGAAGCACTTGAGGTGGTGCTCGGGCGCCGCTATGAGCAGGATCCCGTGCGCGGGGCGATGCTGAGCAAGCTTGCGGCCCTGCCGCCCTCAATCTGGCGAGAGGACCACCTGCCGGTGCTGGCCGTTATCATTAGGCAAGCTCTTGATGCCAAGGATCTCTCGGAAGGTACATCCAATTCTATCGAGCAGTTGCTGGTGGGCCTCTCTCCATTTCATCTGGAGTGGAGCGCTGGCCAGCTTGCAACCTTGATGCGTGAGGGCGCTAAAGCGATCGGGGCAGGACCGATGCTGGTCACTGCCGGGTGGGACCCCACCTGGGTACGCCTGATGATGCGAAGGGGGTCCGACCTGTACAATCTAGGGAGCAGGCTCTCGGACGAGCAGGTGCGCCGTATCGCGCCCATTCTCCTACCGGTGTTAGAGAGCTGGGAGAAGCAGGAGTCGGGGGCGCAACTGCTGGGCTTCGCTCGAGGACTGGCGGAGCGGTTGAGTGCCTTCGGTGAGCTGCTGGATATCCTTGAGCGCATGGTGCGCGACACGCGCGAAGCGTGGTTTGCCGATAGGGTACTTGATCTCTTTAGCCGGCACAGCCGGGAAAGAGCCGACTCTATCATCCCTGAGCTACTGCGCAAAGACGGCAGTTTCGCCACCCTGTCCAGCGTATACACCTACCTGCACCGCCACAGGCAGGATCTTCTCATGCCCTTCCTGGGGCAGAAGGCATACCGTGGGCGCTTCAGCACAGGTAAGACCCGCTTCCTGCTGCCCATCCGTGACGGCTTTCACCGCTGGACCTCGGCTCAGCAGCGCCTCTTTGCTCGCACCCTGGAAGAGGTGATAAAGGACAAAGAACAGAAGGCTTCGACGCTGCTCCAGGCGATCACTGCCCTGGCTGCTCTCCCTTCGGTGCCCCACACCGTCGTGGCAGAACTGGCAAGCCAGGACAACAACGACGCTGTGACTCAAGCCACAGCCATCACCGCACTCAGCTGGCTGGACAATGCCGAGGAAGGTGTACCCATGCTGTTGGAGGCAATGAATGACGAGCGTGCCCGACTGGCGGTGTATGCCCTGCGAAAGGCTATGCTCGAAATGCCGCCCGACAGGGCGCTCTCGCTCCTGCGGGCAGTACCGCTACGCGATAAGCCGGTCACAGTCACGAAGGAAGTGGTGCGCCTGCTGGGCGATATACAAGCAGACGATGCCCTTGTTGACCTGCTGGCACTCGATAAGGCAGGCCTGCATCGTGACGTGCGCCTGGCACTGGTACGCGCGCTTTGGAACTACCTCGACCACGGTGAAACGTGGGAGATACTGCAGAGCGCGGCGTCATCGGAGGATCCGGCGGTGGCGATCATGGCGGGCCGCACAACAGCTGATCGTCTATCTTCTGAGGCCCAGCAGCGCCTGATCCGACTAATCGCCCTGGTGCTGGGGCACCCCGAGGCACAGGTGCGCCTGGCTGCGTTGGCGCGCTGCGCGCAGTTGCCGGTGGCTGACACCGAGGGGCTGCTACTTCCCCAGTTACTGGATCGGCTGAGCTCATCGCTTCCCGATGAGGTGAGATCTGCGGCAGGTGCGGTCTGCGCCGTAGCAGGAGATGAGGATGCGCCCTCTGTTGCTCGTGCCGCTCAGGAGTTGCTTCCACAGCGAAGATCCCTTGATATTTTCGTGTATGTTCTGTTGGGGAGGCTGTCATCGAGCAGAGGTACAGTGTCTCTTGCCCGCAAGATACTTGATGTCTTGCAGAGCGATCTAATGACCGCCACATGCCAGGTGCGTCTCGCCCTGGAGGTGCTGGCTCCCACCGAACTCCTGGCACTGCTGGAGAGGTTGGGCGCAAACGGTGGGCTTCATGCGGACTCGCTCTACGCAGGTATGGAGGCGTTGAGTAATCCTTCGCATGTCCAATATTCGACGCCCGTGGGGCTGGATACCCTGGAAGGGGAACTGAACAGTTCTGAGAACGAGCAGATACGTCGCCTGGCCCTGGCAGCCCTGCAGCAGGCGGCGGAGCACGGAGGGTGGACTAGCGAGCGGCTGGCCAGGCTCAACGCCTACCGCACCGATGGGTCGCCCCTGGTGGCTGCGGCCGCGCAATTCACGTTCCCTGTTGCCGAGGGGCAAGCTCAAGGTTGAAGATCTGAATCTGCGTCGGTTTTTTCCTGACACTCCTTTTAAGAAGATGACACCGTGTGGGTAGTACGACGAGCGTGGGCAATACAACGATAAACCCAGCTGATAGTCTCCTCGGCCAACTCCAAAGAGGGCGCGGCCTGGGCTACTTGCGCGCTTTGCAGGAGAAGCCCTCTTCCGTCCACCCGCTATTGGTGGAATGCATCACGCGTGACCCTCGACTTGACACGCAGGTGGAAACACGCGCAGGTTACTACGCTCGTCTCTGTGCCTCTACCCAAATAGATATTTCCCCGATTGGCGAATATCTGAGCACCAACCCCGGTGACCATCTGGACAGCGAAGCCCTCCTCGCAGTGGCAACCCTCGGTGTGCTCGCGCAGCTCGGGGACAACTCCACTGGCCTTTCTGCCGCTGCCATAGCCATACTGCGCGACTATGTTGCGTACGGCGTGAAATGGGACGCTGCACTGCAACAGTTGGCAGAATTGCCTGAGGAAGCAGCGACGGAGGGTCTTGCTCACGTCCTTTGTGCGCGCTTCGAAACGGGTGTCCACATGGAGGCAGCTTCTGTATATGGCCTCTTTAGCGACCCGGCGCTCAATACCCTCTGGGACCGGTGGGAAAGGCAACACGAATGTATAACCCGTCTGCTAGGCGCGGCGCGCGAGGAGATGCGATCCTGGGAATCACACCGGCAACGGGTTGCGCAACCGGATTACAAAACAATGAGCGTTGAGGAGCTGCTCACAACCGTAGACGCCCGCAATCGTCGGCACATAGAGAAAATCCTTCTGTCGAGACTCCGCCATTCCGAAGTGCCTCTCTATGCGGCTGCCCTCAATGGGGACAACGTCTTCGCCTGGTACGTCGCCTTTCAGTGTCTGGCTGCACTGAGGCGCGCCGGTGACTTCTACGCGCTGGCGATTCAGAAAGCGACTTCGTTTGTGGGTTCTGCGGAAATCAGCGGTGTCCGTGGGCCGAAGCTAGGTGCAATAAAGCGGTTACTCAACGAGCTTCCTCCTGAGACGACTCTTCCCCTGGCGAGGCAGTGGTTCGACTCTCCGATCTGGCAGGTGCAACTCATAGGAAGAGGTATCTTGGAGGAGCATGCCACCACCGAGGACCTGCCTCGCCTTCGAACCTTCATCTCAGACGAACTCGGCAGAGGCGACCCCCGTGAAGTAGATGTCTATGGAGTGTGCTCCGCTCTAGATGCCCTGTCCCACCTCCCAAATATAGGTCAACTCCCGGAAGTAGAAGCAGCCTATGCTGAGTCAGCGTACTCCTTTGCACGGCTGCGTGCCGCCAAGGCAATGCGTGAAAATGCTCCAGTATGGTTTAGCGAAACGTATGCAGTTGAATGCATGTGGGACTGCGAAGAGGAAGCGCGCGGTTTAGGGTGTGAGAGTGTCTCTCTGAGATACCCAGATGCGATAGAGCGTCTTCAGGCTATCGTGGACGATACCTCTGAGGACCAATATGTGCGGGAGAAAGCAGCAGAGCGGCTACAGCCCTAGCGGGCGGTCGCGGTGGACTTGGTTGCATGGTGTTAGCCGAACAGACAGGATGAGGAAACGGGAATATATGCCTGGTGAAAGGCAGTAACGCACAGGCGATCAGAGTACCACCTCCTATACGAGAGCTTCCCTCAGTACCAGGGCCTCCGACCTCAGTTGGACAGAAAACATCGCTAGCGGATCGATTGATCATGCTTCTGTCCGACGGAAGCATGTACAGATGAGGACTTGCGAAGTGGGCGTAGCGCTTGCCGCCCCAGTTCACGCTCCAGATTGAAGTGGTACTTGCCATGTGGGTTGATGTGTTCGTGGCGTGCTGGTGAGAGGTGCTTCACGTCCTCGTCCCTCACCTCGTATCCTTCCGCCCGTAGCTCATCGAGCGCCGCTGTCATGTAAACCGTGTTCCACACCTGTGGTGGCTACCTGCCCCATCCGTGCTCACGCTGCCCTACGATAGTCATGGTGTAAGCCGCCTAAAACCGAAAAGGCGATGATCTTACCAACGTCTGCAACTCCAGATGGCTCCGGCGTAGCTTCTGTCTCTTGCAGTCGTAGACCTTGTGGCATAGCTTGGCCAAGCCCTTGATGTGGTCTTGACTTATTGTAGTAAGGCATGTACTCTTTGAGAATTCCCCCTAGCTGCCCGGCGCCCAATATGATCAGGTGATCCAGGCATTCGCGTCTGACCGTACCAAGAAATCGCTCGCAAAACGCATTCATTTTCGGCGCTTTGTAGGCTATGCGCAATTCCTTGATGCCGCTTGCTCGCGCCACCCGGCTGAATGCGGCACCGAATTTGCAGTCGTTGTCGCGAATGAGATACTTAGGCTGCTCGCCATATGGTGTGGCCTCGCGCAGGATTGCGCTTTGCTCCATTTGTGCCGTCCACTCATCTGTCGGATTGCGCGTGACCCGAAAATGTACTACGCGCCGCGTGTGCAGTTCTATGATGAAGAAAATGAATAGCGGGCGGAAGAACAAGTCATAGACCTGCAGAAAATCGCAGGCCCATATTTGGCTGGCGTAATTGTGCAGAAAAGTGCTCCAAGTCTGACCGGCTGGCTTGAGTGGTGTCGTCTGCGGCGGCGGAGCTTGGCGCATGTACTTCTGGATGGTACGTTTGGCGACGTGGATCTCCAACTTGAGCAGTTCGCCACGAATACGTTCAGCACCCCACAGCCGATTCTCTTGCGCCAGTTGCTTGATCAACGCAATGGTCGCGGCCGACACCTTCGGCTTACGGCTGGCTGCAAGCGCGGACTTGCGCTGCCACAAGAGGCGGAAGCCAGCACGATGCCAACGCAGCAAGGTGTCAGGCTTAACAATCAGCAATGCATTCTTCCAGGTGCGCAGCCTAGCGGCTAGCAGCACCAAGATTGTACGGTCAGTGTTGGTGATCTGTGGTCGTTTGCTTTGTCGTTGCAGTACGACGAGTTGCATTCGCCCTCATAGAGCTTCCTTGTTGGGCGTTCTCAAGCAGGAGTTCAGCCCTGCTCCTGGCGAGATCGCTCGCGAAACCCAGCGGCACAGAATTGCTCCCTGGTGCTGGCAGCTTGATCAAGCCGCTAATGGGACGCAGCACGAACTGCAAGCCCACAAGTAATGGCCGCAGGCAACAGGCAGCCAGGTGCCAAAGTAGTGTGAGCAAAGTGCGGCTTGTCGACGCTTCCGCTAGAACTTGATATGGCAAGGTAGGTTCCTCCAACACAGCGCGGGGGAAATAACCGCGAGCGTTGCTGGATTGTACCAGTAGGCCATACTGCGAGACCAGTCTGGCGCCGTCGGCCAGGTTTGGTCCTAGTCGCCTACACGAGTCGTAAGCCGCTTTTTGAGTACGGATCTGCCAAGTAGCCACCACAGGGTAGCTATCTACATGTCGCGGTCACTGCCGCAGCCAGCACAACGCTCTCACCACTACCTTTGACGTACCTTCATAATATACGAGCCAGCACAGCTGTACGCACAGTTTGGGTATGTACTTCACTTACAACCCTGGCGAGATCTGCCGCGCGTTGCTTTAAGTCCCGCGCCTTGGAGGCGCCTTCATCATTCATGGCAGTAACTCCAAATGATGAGTATGTGTGGGTCGGAAGATCTGAAAGTCGCGTTGGTCAAACGTACAAATCTGCGTGACTTTCAGCCGTTCGGAAAGTGCCATGATGCAGCAATCAACGAAGTCTAGCCTTGAGTCGGTATACCGCGCCATGATGTCACGAGCACGCATCAAATCAGTAGGCGAGGCAATTTCATACTGATAATTCGCCTCGATTAGCGCGTCCAGGAAACTAACTACGGCTGGAGTTCCACCTGCGCGCCGAAAGAGATACGCGGCTTCCGTAAGTACAACGTAGGGAAGGACAAACCGTGCGCTGTAAAGCTCGGCCACGGCAATGGCTTCCATGTTATGCGTCTCGTCGCGGTCGTACAGCGCATACAGGAAACCGCTGTCCAGAATAGCCCTACTGAGCGCCATCAGGGCCACGCAACTGGTGGTGCAGGTAGTCGCTGAATTCTTCGTTCAGAATATCACTGGCGAGGGTTGCATCAAGCGGGTTGCCCGTGTGGATGTTGGCCTCACGTGCCATTTTCGCTGCGTATGCCAGCGAACCGGCAGGAGGCTCAAGCGAGACCAATTCTGATTTCAGTCTGGGTATTCCTTCTTCGTCGAACGTAGCAAACTCCGCATCCAATCGTTCATCACTCAGTGCAGCCTTTGCGGCATCACCTACTGATTGCCAGTAGAGCCGAGCCTTACTATATGCCTTGCGGCGAACGTGCCGGACAACGTCATCCTCACTCGACCCGCTATTCTCGGCAGGACGCTGCCCAGGATATTGGGCTAGCAGCTCCCTCAATACATCCTCGACCGGACGGTTCTCCTGCTCGGCGATCTGCTGCAGCGCCCGCGCAAGCTGTTCGTCATGGATTTGTATTGTTAGCATTTCGCTTGCTCCTACTATGCGCCGGCTGAGAAAAGCCTGGGTACACAATTATAGCCTGCAATCGCTACTCCCCTGGCCCATTTCGCCGTAATTCTTGCCGGCTGGACCCTTTGCCTGGCTATATGAGGGCATTATACCAGACGGTCCGCCCACTGCCCGTACTATTGCCTTATTGTGACCTCAGCAAAGCCGAGCTAGAATAGATTCATCAAGGACAAAGAAGAGTGCGGCTCCTTGCCTGCAAGATCAGACCGGTTGGAGGCTTCTGCTGAAAGAGAAACGAGCGCCTTTGCCTCAATTACAGTTTCAGGGATCAAACGCAGCTATTTGGCTCCGCTGGGTGGGTGCCGCCATGCTGGGCTACACACTGGCGGCCCTTCTGGGGCTTGCGCTGATCTGGCTCTATGCCGCCGTCCAGGGCTGCGTCAGAACTGGCGGCACACAATCTCCCCAGTGAGAGTTAGAGCGTCTTGGCCAAGCCTCAACGAAGGCCATAGCCTGCCGTTATGCTGCTATCATCAGATATTG
>JBBSIK010000063.1:0-9942 GCA_038232115.1 Chloroflexia bacterium | reverse complement strand
AGTATCCGCCCGACAGCACTTCTATCTGCCCGCGCTCAACGAGGATGCGTATCCTCTGGATGAACTCAGGCCTGTTCTGCATGAGCCAGTCGAGCAGCGACCCTGTGTAGTGCAGGCCCACACGTACGCCTGGGTACCGCTCCAACGCCGCCACCATCAGCTCATATGACCGCTCGTATATCTCCTGGAACACCGCGTCCGACTGACCCACGGGCTGGTGGTTGTGTATCACCAGGCCCAGGGAGATGTGCTTTTTGTCGCTCATGCTTCTACTTGTCCCTCACTCTTACCTGATTGACTGTCAGCAGCAGGATGTTGTGGCTTGTCTATATGCAAAAGGGGTCCTACCGCAATTTCGGTGCCGAAGGAACCTTGATAGATGCATAAAGGGCGAAACATTACGTACCATGCCAGGCTTGTCCTGCCTCCTCAATCCACGATTTTACCATCCCGCATCACGATTTTGCCCTGCTTGATGACCATCCATACCTTGCCGACATCGGTTATGTCCCGCAGAGGGTCGGCCTCCTTGTCCAGGATGAGGCAATCAGCCCACTTGCCCACCTGGATGGCTCCCGTCTCTTCCGACAGGCCGAGCGCCTTTGCCGAGCCGAACGTGGCAGCGCGTAGCGCACCCAGAGGGTTCATGCCGTACTCGATCATGAGGCACAACTCCATGACGAGGTCGTCGGAGGGGTTGAAGGGAGTGCCGCCATCGTTGCCCGCAGCTATCGTTACCCCTGAAGAAGCCGCCCACTCGAACGACTTGCGGTGGGCATCCATGCTGCGGCGCGATTTATCCAGCGCATACGCCGGTATGCCCTTCACCTCCCCCGCCTCAACTATTTGGTAAGGGGCGGCCAGCGTGGGCACGAGCACCACCCCACGCGCCACCATCATCTCGATTGCCTCTTCATCCAGGAAGATGCCGTGCTCCACCGTGTCTATGCCTGCTCGAAGCGCGGCCTTGATGCCCTCGGTGCCCTGCGCGTGGGTGGCCGTGCGCTTGCCTGCTTTGTGGGCCTCCTCAACGGCGGCGCGTATCTCTTCCTCGGATAGCTGCTGCGCGCCAGGCTCGACACCGGGAGTGAGCACGCCACCCGTCGCCATAATCTTGATGCAGTCAGCGCCCCGCTTGAGGTTCTGGCGGGCAGCTTTACGCACTTCGTCAGGTCCGTCGCTTTCAATACCGATGGGCCAGCCGTGCCCGCCCGTCATGGTAATAACTTTGCCCGCACACAGCAGGCGAGGTCCAACGAACTGGCCGGATGCAAAAGCATCGCGCAGGGCCATCTCGCCGTATTCGTAGCCGCCCAGATCGCGCGCAGCGGTGATGCCCGCCGCTATCATGCGCTCACCCATCTTAGCGCCTTGCAGCACTGTAGCCGCCAGCCCACTGTGGTTCATGGCAGCGAACGGGTCGGGTCCGGCGTCCATCATGATATGCACGTGCGCGTTGATGAGGCCAGGCAGCAGGGTGCGCCCCTCCAGGTCAACCGTCTCTTTCGCTTCGATTTCTGCGCTAGCCATGCCCTCCAGCACACTCATTATGCGCCCGTTGTTGACCGTTACGGTGGCCCGTTCCTTCTGGGCTACGCCGGTGCCGTCTATCAGCCGCGCATTGGTAAGTACAAGATCGTTCATAAGGCCAGATTACCTCACTCGTGTAGGAAACATGTTGTTCCGCTATTTTGTGTGAGCGCAAGAGTAGGGCCACGGGAGGAAAGTTACCTAACGGGGCTGTGTCAAAGTCGTGCATGTAGCAAGACGCAGTGCCAAACAGCACATTGTCATTCCGAATGTAGTGAGGAATCGGGTGGGTATGGGACAGTGCTGAATTAGAGAAAGTAAGCGGCACAGTTACTACTGTGTACAAGGGTGTGTACGACTACCAACCGATCCCTCACTACGTTCGGAATGACAATGTGCTGTTTGTGCGCTCAGTTTGCTGCCTTTGAGACTTTGCATCAGCCCTGCACCCCTAATCTGTAAGGGTTCAGAATAGGGGTGCAGGGGCATGCCCCTGACGGGGTGTGGGGTGCTCCCCACCTCTACCTCACTCTTTTTATTCTCCCCACACGAGTGGGGGTCGAGGGTGGGGCTTGATCTAGCAATCTGCTGATTTGCCCTACCTCTATTCTGAACACTTACCCTAATCTGGGGGATTGCCTTACCCTCGAAATTGTGTATAATATCGGCTATCGCCGGAATGATTCGTTGTGAAGATATTGCCTTTAATAGCATAGTCCCGATTGCCGCCTCCATCGAGAGACCCCTTTCTCCCTGGATTGGCTAGTGAACACGGATAGACTGATGGACTGGATACTCCCCTCTGCGCTGGTTATCGCGGTGCTCGTTTTTGTTGTGTTGTTCATACTCTGGCTTTCCGATAGGAAGAGGGTGAGCTTAACACGCGAGCAAACACATACTCAGCAAACAACTCTAAGCACAGTCGGCCAAATCCACGCATCACAGGCTGTGATCACCGCCAAGCTCGACCAGATCAAGTCGGGCACGGATGAAGCGGTGCGCATGTCACAGGAGGCGTTCTCCACGTCGGTAGCGGCCCTGCATGCCAGCAACCTGGCCGCTCACGACACAAGGAAAGCTCTCGACGTTATCAGCACCACGGTCATGGAGGACAGGAACGAGTTGCAGAAGACGCTGGTGCGGGCCATGGAGGACAACAGGACGGTAAATAGGGCCGTGGTCACCGCAGTGCAGGGCATTGTAGACACGATGCGCGAAGAGATGAGCGCGTCCAGGGGAACGACAGCCGAGATACCGGAAGTTGTGAAAGTGCTGCGCACTATATCCGCCGACCTCAACGAAACAGTGACCACCCTGCGCGATGTGGTGCCCGAAAACAGGCGGCTCCAACAGGCATCGGAACCGGCGGAAGCAAGCGATGAGGTTGACGATACAAGTCAGGCTGGTAATGCGACCCTACAGCGCGGTTATCTCCAGCCCCTGGAGTCCGACCACACCGGCGAGCCGCCCTCTCTCGAGCATGGGGATGCTGAACCGGCGCAGCAGGCACCCGAATGGAGTAACGCTGTTGATCTGGACCGCTACCTGGCACAATCAGGCAGGCAGAGTAGAGTTGGGGAATCGCCTTCCGCCCGGCCCGCTATTGTGTCCAACGATGCGGTTGAACTGCTCACACTGTACGCCGCCACATTTGCGGAACTGGTCGCTTCCTACCAAAGCGCCCAGCCTCTCAGCGATATCGAGATCGCAGAACTAGCCAGCACCTATCGCAGCACGTGGGTTTCTCGGCTCAAATCTTTGCACGATAGGCACCTTCCCACCGAGGTCTGGCAGCGCTTTTACATGTACGCAATCGCAGTCCAGACGATCAACGACTTCAAGAGCGAACTGGAAGGCAAGGAACTGGAGATGGCCGCCCGCTTCTGGGAAGACCAGGTGCTCTCGGCGACGACGTACCGCGAGGTATACCGCAAGATCGCAGACGAGCTAGACCACTATCTGCAGCAGACAAAAGCCATGTATCTGCAAGAAGGTAGCCCAACCGAGCCACAAAGCGACGATTTTCTAGCCGAGCAGGTCTCCTGAGCCTACGGTTCATGGAGGGCAGAGGGCATCTGAACGATCTCTGCCTCATTTGTTCGCCCGCAGCAGTGAAAGTCTATACCCTGTCTGCAAAAGAGCCAGCACGAGCACCGGGCATGGAAATGGCCGCCGATTCCTGGTAGCTCTGGCCCCTGGCCCCTGATCCCTATTTTCATAGTAGTAGACCCTGGTTTTGCGCAGCCGTTGACACGGCACACAGTATAAGGTACCTTTATCCTGGCAGGGTGTAAGAATCGCTTGATACCAAGCGTTTCTATATCGGGACAGTTACCGAGGATTACTCCCTGTGGTGGGAGTGGGCGCTTGGACGACTGGTACGACCGAGATGACGAAGATTACGACGAAGGGGAAGACCGGCTGATGAGCATTCAGGCAGGAGCCGCCGCATGGCTGAATAAGAACATGCAGGCGAAATCGGGCGCTGCACAGCCCGACGATGAGCTTCTCGCGCTTACTCGTGACGCCCGGCTCGGCTCAGATGCCGCCTTTTCGGCCCTCTTTGAGCGATTCCAGACGCCTATCGTCAATTATCTCTACCGTCTGGTGGGAGACTGGGATGTTGCCAACGACCTTGCTCAGGATAGCTTCCTCAAAGCATACAACGCTCTTGCGCGTACCGACGACACACTGCAAATATCGCCCTGGCTCTATCGCATAGCCACCAATACCGCCCTCGACGCCCTGCGCCGCCGCAAGCGAATCACATGGGTGCCCTTCTCATCTGACTGGGAGCCGCACTCGCCCTACCCCGACCTCGCGGCCACCCACGCCGAGAGCGATGCAATCCAACGTGCCCTCGCCCATGTGCCCGCCGACATGCGTATCTGCCTTGTGCTCAATATGTATCAAGGCATGACTTACAAAGAAATCGCCGACACCCTCGGCGTATCCCCCAACCTCGTAGCCGTCCGCATCTATCGTGGTCGGGAGAAGTTCATCGAAGCGTATAAGCGTGAGACGTGAAGAGTGAAACGTGAAACGTGTACGGCTCGCTAAAGACGGATGTCGCACATGGAGATATCCTCATTAGTAAGTCGCATCACGTTTCACTCCTCAGAAACGGAGTGACTATGCAGCCACGGAGCTGCGATGACATTAGGCTACTGATATCGAAGTATGTAGACGGTGAGGCCACGCGCGACGAACGCGAGACTGTGGACCGCCATATCGCCGTTTGCGTCGAATGCGCCTCCAGGCTGACCGAATACATGGAGTTCGCCGCTATATTCGCCGAGGCTCCAGTGCGCTCGCCTCAGCCCGACCTGCGTGCCGGTGTATTCCGCGAGATAGGTAGCATCAAAGAAGAGACACGGCGCAAAGAGGCCGATGTCGCATCTCGCCGCCCCTGGTACAGGCTCATGCCTGGGGTTGCGCATGGCAATGGGGGCGGTTCGTCAGCATGGGCAAGGCTGTGGGATGTGTTCAGCCCGTTTGCCGCGGTAAGCCTTGCCGTAGTTGCCCTGCTTGCTGTTGTCATGGTAAACGGCCCCAAAGGCGAAGTGCCCCGAACCACGGAAGAGGCAGTAATCATCTATCCTTCGGTGCCCACGATACCCGCGACGGTGGTGTACCCTACCTTCCTCGGCTCAGGCCCGAACATATCCGACGGTAACGTGCCGCCCGCGATGAGCACCAAGCTGGCGAACGCGCTGCCTCTCGCCTCGGCCAGCGTTATCGTGGAAGCCACCTCGACTGTGGGCGGCGATACGGATATGCTGCTGGGCTTGCAGCAGGCATCTCCAATAATGGAAAGCGGTTCGGCGTGGCACCAGTTGCGCGACCCATCATATGGCTACTCGATTGCGTACCCGTCCAACTGGTGGACTCAGGCGCACGGCAATACTCGCCTCTTCTTCCCCTGGAGCGCGGGCGGCACAAAGTACGCCCCCTACTGGGTAGAACTGCGTGTCGAAAGTAACCCTCAACACATGGATGCCCGCCGCGCCAGCGATGTGTTGCTTGGCGGCAAGGGCAAGCTTGAGGGTACGGGCGATGGGCCGTTGTGGTTGCAGTACAGCACGGGTGATAACGCCAACGTCAGCGACGAAATCTACGCTTTCGACTCGGATTACATGTACATCCTTCGCCTCAACGTGCCCCGCACCAGCGAATTAGGCCAGTTCCCACAACGATGGGCGGAAGCGCAGGATGCATTCAGCAAAATGAGCCGTAAAGTGTCGCTGGGCGCGGGGCAGGGCAGGGTGCTCTTCCTGAACGGCGGCGACCTCTATTCGGTAGGCACGGGCGAATCCTCCGGTTCGTCCGGCGCACGGCCTGTGTGGAGAGGCTATGGCACCAGATGGGCCAAGCAGTTTGCTCTTTCGCCGGATCGTCGTGGAGTGGCCTTTTCTACCACCGGCAACGCCGACAGCCCCTGGGGCGCAGACCTCATCCTGAGCCAGATAGACGCCTCTGTGAACACCCCCCAAGCCTTGATGGCCGACGCCGAGATACACGACATCGCCTGGTACAGCGACCGCGACCTACTGGCAATCGCCAAAACGAAGGTCTCAGGACTGGGTATCTACCGCATTACGGTCCTAGCGGGTCATGCTCCAGGTGCGCCGGAGTTACTGGTCAAGCTTGGTGATGATATGTCGGGAGCGCGAGGACTGGCGGTCGCGCCAGACCGCCAGCTAATTTCGTTCATGGCTCCGCTCGGTGCGGAAAAGGGCACCAACATCTACGCGGTGCGGCCCGATGGCAGCAATCTGACCGGCGTTATATCGCACACAGATGCCGCCACGCTTGTTTTACCCGACGGCGACACGATACCTCCGAGCAGCCAGGCGGTGAAGTCCTACGTTTGGACTGACGGTAGGCTGGAACCGGGAACCGGGGGCTATTCGTTCAACATGATGTACATCTGTGGCAGTGCCGACAGCCCATCGCTCCACGGGGGCGGCTCTATGTATGGCGCACCTGGCGGTCACAACGGGCTTTTGCTCGACTCATCATGGCTGCACGTGAGCGATGCCGGTTCCGTACAGATCGTTCACCTGGCATACTCTACGGTAGCGGGTAAAGTGGCCTTCTCCGGCTTCTATAACCTCAAGGGGCTAAAGGTGGAAACGCTGGCCGGGCTGTGGACAGCAGACCTGGTAGATGGAAAGCTGACCAACGTAGAGTCGCTGCCTCAACTCGATAGCTCGTATGGCGCTACCGACCTCCAGTGGTCGCCCGACGGCAGGTCACTCATATATCGTGAGACGGTACCCAGCAACGAAGCCAGCTTTGCATCCCGCTACGACGGACACTCTCCCTTCGCCATAATGAAGTTCGATACGATTGCCGGCCAGAAAACAGTACTTTACGACGCTATGAGCCGCTAGGGGTTAGAGGCCAGGGGTCAGGGGCTGGCGGTTAGTACGAGATGGGAATGCAAAGAACGCAAAGATTACGACGGGGTTTTTGTATCTCAACTCATAACTCAGAACTCTTGGCCCCCAGCCCCTGATTCCTACGCGGTCTCGTCCTTGCTATTGGGCACCTCGTCAGGGCTATACATATTCGAGTTGAACTCGCCACCTGCCCGTTCGTGGCCCTCGCGTAGGGCTTTCATATAATCTGCGCTGCCAACGCCACCTGAGCCGTGGAACTCGGTATCGTCGCCGCCGTTTACCCACTGGTTGACGCCACTGGGCGTGGTGGATGAGGAGTCGGAGCCGTAGGGAGTGCCGCCTTGCTGGTTTTGCTGATTGCGTGCAGCTTGCGCAAATTCGTCACCGGCATTTGATGCCGAGTTGCTAGCACTCTGCTGCTCACTCAAGCTGGTGCTCTTGCTCTTGCCCTCGACGACCGACTGTTCGTGGGCCTGGTTGACGGCATTGCGGGCGCTATCAGCCATCTGGTTGGCGGCGTCCATAATACCGTGCGGCTGGTGGGCCTCCCTAACCGCTTCTCTCGCGGAATTTCCCATCTGATCGACGGCATCTATGATGCCATGTGGCTTGTGCGAATCTTGGACATCTTTTCTCGCGGAGTCGCCTACCTTTTTCACCGCGTCGAACAGTCCCTCGCTGTGCTTCTTGTCGCTCATTTGATTCTCTCCTTTTTGGCCTTGTGGCCTAGTGCCTTGCAGTCAAGCAAGAAGTGTACCGAAGTGGGTAACGTTGCATGCATGCATGCCTTGAGGAGGGCAATTCGGCTGTTCGTCTGGTACTACAACAAGCGTCAACGTACCTACCTTGCCAATTCCCATCGCCAATCTTCGTCTCACGGATAATCTCTGTCTGTTCTTTTAGCCACTTCCTGATAAGGCAACGTGGTGATTACCCATATCTCAGATAGTGGCTAGCACCCGGCGGTTGAAACCGCGGGGGTGCTCTGACATGAGGGTAATCACCAGAAGACAACCCCTCGACGGTTCGCCAAAAATGATGTATTATGTAGATCCTGCAAGCAATAGCTTACGCCGGCAACAGACCTCTGGACGGAAGCGCCTTCTAAAGCGCCCTCTCTATTGTGGAGCGCGGCACCAATAGAAAATCCGCAGGTCTTATTCTACCAAATTAGTAGAAGCTGGCACGAAGCTTACGATATAAAGGAGCAGCAGAAAACAACTGCGAGGGTATGCTTGTTACTGGCAGATTGACATACTACCCTCTGAAGTAATCGAAGTAGTACCAAAAGGTTAACACTTCCGAGGTATTACAATGCCAATAAGCCACTGCTATAATCTGCATGTTAGGATTAGGAGACTAGTCTTAGCATGTTTTACGCAAGCGAATGCCACTCGCTTCTAACTGCCGGTAAACGGGTGTTCCACGTGAGGCCCGTACCGGCTCTACTGTATAACGGATAACTGTATCCCCACACAGTTATCTGTACAAGATACATACTACTCACACATAACATAAAAGGAATAGTAGAGGCCTACTCTATTTCGTATGCCACGATTGGTAGCGGCAACCATCGTAGCAGATCCGGGCGCAGGGCGATCACGAAGTAGAGTGAAGACAGGGAACCAGTGAGAACACGAAAGGCGCGTGAGGAAAGCGAAAAAGCGAGGACGAGGCAAGAAGGAAGTAGGGAAAATGGCAAGCGGGTAGGCCGGGGCGGGGATCCTTCAGTCGGCCCACAACTCAACAGGACATCTTGGCAATGATTCAGGAGCACAAGCTATGAGCAAATTTTCGATAGACACACCAAAAAAGGGACGCCGCAGCATTTTTATTTTGCTTGCCATCCTGGTGGTAGCCGTCATGGTCACAGCGGCCGGACAGCTAATCGCCTCCATGGTCAGCCCACCCCTGACCAAAACAAGCGCGGCTTCCCTACACGCTGTATCGGGCGGAACAGCAGTTGCAGTGGATGGTCAGGGGTTGAACACGTCCCCCGCCCCCGGTGTACAGGATCCGGCAACGACAACCGACATTGATGCCAAAGCCCTCGACGACCACGAATGCAACAGCAATGAGTGGCACTTTGTTATCACCCAGGTTGATAATGTAGGCGATGCCCCCGACTCGATCACGGTCAAGTGGGACAACGGTGCCTCCGAGGATGTTTCCCGGAGTAAATTTGTAGGCGGCGTTGCTCACTACACTACTACGAGCAACCTTGATGCTCACGTGGTTTCCGCCACCACCAAGATTTACTCCAGCTGGAGCGGTCAGTTCAATCTGAGCCATGGCCCTTGCGGCGGCTCCCAGGCGACGAATACGACTGTACCCGCAACCGGCACAAGCGTCGCTACCCGCACGAGCACCGCTGTTAGCTGCGACACCTGCAACACAGATGTAACTGTGTCCTTCAGCGTGTCGGGCGGTTCGCTCAGCGCCACTTTTCACAACAAGTCTACCACGTGCAGTCACGAGGTTGGTCTGGCCTCCTATAAGAGGTTCAGTGACAACATAGATACGCAGGAACTGTATAGCTCTGAGCAGCACACCTTGCAGCCCGGGGAGACCGTTGTGCTCACCGTAGAACTGCCTAACTGCGCATACCAGGTAGACGCCTTCTGCGGCCAGGTGCTGAACAGCCTGAACGGCCAGCGATATGGTTCACGATTGCTACACGCTATGAATGGCGGAGGCGACTTCTGCACTAACGAGACCTCCACCCCCACCAATGTAGCCGACACCAAGACGCCCACCAAGACTGAAGTACCGAACACTAACACAGCCACCAAGACTGAGGTGCCGAACACAAGCACCCCTACCATGACCACAGTGCCCGATACCGCCACCCCAACAGAGACAAATGTGCCTGATACAAGCACACCCACCAAGACCACTGTACCTGATACGAGCACACCCACCAAGACAAATGTGCCCGATACGAGCACTCCTACCAAGACCACAGTGCCCGATACCGCCACCCCAACAGAGAGAATTGTGCCCAATT
>JBBSIK010000062.1:0-10037 GCA_038232115.1 Chloroflexia bacterium | reverse complement strand
GCCCCGCAAATAAGGCGAGCGTGGGCTGAACAGGCCCAGGGGGAACCAGGCCACAAGCGTACCCACCATGCCCAGGTCTATCTTGCGACCAGGAGCCGCGGGCACTATACCCCCGCCCAGTTCAGCGGAGTCGGTGCGCCAGGCACGTAGGATGTTCCGCCGCAACATGTGAGCGGGGCCACGACCGGGTGCGGGGGGCTTGCCAAGCATCTTGTCTGCGGCTGAGAGTCCCGCCAGCGACCACAAGCTATCCCAATAGTAGCGGTCGGGCGGACCGAGGTGCTCCGATGAGATACCAGGCGGCATAAGCCCACCGTCTGAGCGCGAAAGCGTGCGGGCGATCCACCCACGCGCCCGTGCCACTGCCGGGCGAAACTCCAACAGCAGCGAAGGGTCGGGGTGTAATTGGAGGTGCCTGCCCAGTGCCCATAGCACCTGCCCCGTGCTGTCCCACTCGCCGTGATGCGAGACGAATGCGCCGTCTCGCCGCTGCCACCGCATGAACGCACGCAGGAGTTGCAGGGCCGCATCTTTGTAGCCGCAAAGCGAGAGGGCATACACCATGTAGGCGGCATCTCGAAACCAGAAGCTATGATACAGATCGGGACCGGGGGTAATCACAGCGCCATCGTGCAGGGCCAGCACATGGGCGCGGTTGGCTTCCCATGACGCCTGCAAATCGCGGTGGGGCAGGCTCACCCGCATGCCGCTATCCAACAGCGTCCGCCAGGTCAGGGCCGTAGAAGCCTTTGCTCGGCTATAGAAGAGCGAGTCGGGCGCGGTCATCTCAAGCGGCAGCACGGAGAAGAGTGGCTTTCTGGAAGCAGCTATGGTAGGAGTGCGGGTATGCACAGGTACGAAAGCGAGGAACTCGGCCTCTTCCCATGGCTCAATATTGAACGAGTAGAGCAGCACGCCATGAGCAAAGCCGCGAGGGTCGGTCAGGTTGCGGCGGGGCAGGTTCGGCAGCGTATTGCCGTTGAACAGGTCGCCCGAAGCCAGATCGGACAGCGCCCACCCTTCGTGATGCGGCCAGGTAACCGGGCCGGGGCGACCATCCGCCACCAGGGTAGTTCCATCATAGGCGATGTTGTAGATAGGCGAGATACCTTCGGGATTGTAGGGGCGTAGGGCAAAGCTGAAGGTGCCTCGCAGGGGTAGGTCGGCTATGTTGAACAGGACGATCTGCATAGCCGCCCAATCGCCGCCGGACAAGGGCAGCATCCATGCCTCGCTAGACACGCGTAGGCCGTTGGCTTCGTAGGCGGTGAGCACCACCGGCAAGTCAGCCTGTAAACGCTGGAGCACCGCCCCTTGCAGGCTAGGAGCCATAAGACGGGTGATGGGTGGTTGTAGCACATCTCTTTGCCGGTTGGCAGGCAGTGTACCCTCATTGCCACTCTCTACCTCTACCCACCAGTCTAGCGAAGGGCCACCGGGCACGGGCGTGAGCAAGCCCCACCTGTCAACGATGCTCTCGATGGGGTGGCCGTAGCCGGGAATGCCGAGAGCGGTCCAGTTGCGGCCCGTCTGGTTCAGCATCAGGTTCGCCACACTCCGAGGCGTGAACAGTGGCGACGAGGGGTCCGACTGCGTGCGCATCCAGGGCGGCAGCAGCCATTCGCGCAGCAACGGCATCGAAAAGCGATTGAGATAGCCTTGAGCCAGCACCTTTGCCCCCGCCGGCAGCAACTGAGGCGGCGCAGGCAATGCCCCAGGCACCCCCAATCTGGATGCAGCCCTCAGCAGCAGAAAAGCGCGCCTGATTGTAGGGTCTAACTGTCGCATGATTCTGAAACGTGAAACGTGAAGAGACGGAAACGCACATACGCAAAGATGCAAAGCACGCGCAAAGATTAAGAAGAATTACGTGTTACGCTTTACGTGTTACGTTTCAGGCCTATCTCCTCCAATATCTCCCGCGTGTGCTCGCCCAACATCGGCGGGTGGCGGCGTATCGTGGGAGGGGTGGCGGATAGCTTAAGTGGGGAACTGACCATCTTGACAAAGCCGAGTGCGGGGTGAGCCACTTCCTCCACCATCTGGCGAGCGGCTACTTGCGGGTGATTGAGCGCCTGCGCGACGCTGTTGACAGGGCTTGCGGGCACACCGATTTCTTCGAGCAGCGCCAGCCAGTCGCCTGTTGTACGTTTTCTAAATGCAGTCTCTATGATAGGCACCAATTCGGCACGATGCTCCACGCGAGCAGGATTGGTAGTGAAGCGCGAGTCGATGGCAAGGTCGGGACGAGCCAACGCATCGCACAGATGGCTCCATTGGCGGTCGTTGCCCACGGCCAGGATGATCCAGCCGTCCTGAGTGGCGAAAGCCTGATAAGGCACAATGTTGGGGTGAGAGTTGCCCAGGCGTGTGGGTATGTCGCCCGAAACGAGATAGTTGCTGCCCACATTGGCGAGCCAGACCAGATGCGAGTCGAGCAGAGAGAGGTCTATGCTCTGGCCTATACCCGTGAGGTCGCGCACTCGCAACGCCGCCAGGATAGCGGAAAGAGCGAACATGCCCGCCGTCAGGCCTACTATAGCCACGCCCACTTTCTCAGGAGGGCCATCTGCCTCGCCTGTGATGCTCATCACACCGCCAAAGCCTTGCAGAGCGGAATCATAGCCCGGCAGGTTTGCCAGCGGTCCCGTGCGCCCGTAGCCCGAAATTGAGCAGTACACCAACCCTGAGTTCACCTCGGCAAGTTGCGCGTATCCCAGGCCCCATCGCTCCATTGTGCCGATGCGGAAGTTCTCGACCACCACATCGCTGCGCCGGGCCAACTCAAGCGCAACTTCGCGGGCAGCCTCCATCGCCAGGTCCAGCACTATGCTTCTCTTATTGCGATTGCAGGAGAGATAGTACGCCGATTCGCTGCCCATATACGGCGGCCCCCAGCGGCGCGTGTCGTCCCCCTCCGGCGACTCCACTTTGATGACATCCGCGCCCAAATCGTCCAGCATCATCGTGCAATACGGCCCGGCAAGCACCCGCGACATGTCGAGCACGCGGATGCCGGATAAGGGCTGTGGGGCAGTCGAGCCGGGCTGCTGGAGTGGTGGGAGCATGGCGCTGCCAGTATGTCATAGAGGCGGAGGGCAGTCAAGAGGGGGCTGGGGATCAGGGGTCAGGGGCTAGTAGTTTTGAGTTTCGAGTTGGAATGTAAGAACTCCCTCATAATCTTTGCACGTCTCTTCGCGTTCTTCATGCCTTCGCGACTATGTATACTAATCCCTAGTCCCTAGTCCCTAGCCCCTCGCCTCCTGGCCCCTTTCTGGTAAAATAAAGCAACGAATACAGCATGGAGATCACGGAAAGTCTCCAGTCCTTACCAAGGCAGGGGGTCCCACATTTGGCGAAGTTTTATTACGGCGGGCAGGCGGTTATCGAAGGCGTTATGATGCGCGGGCAGAGGCACATGGCTGTGGCCGTGCGCGCGCCTGACGGCAAAATCGTGGTGCACCAGGAGACGCTCGATAAGGGCCTCTATCGCAGTCCGCTTATGAAGCTGCCGTTCCTACGGGGCATGCTCGGCCTGTGGGACGCGCTGGGCCTGGGCATGAAGGCCCTGCTTTTCGCCGCCAACGTGGCTGTAGAAGAAGGCCGCGATCCAAACGAGGTCGCACAGGAAGCCGAAGGCGCAGCCGCCACAACCGCAGCGCCTTTCACTCCTATGCCAGATCAAAGCTCCAAAGGCGGCACACAGAACGGATTTGATGGTCCTGTTGCATGGACAACAATCGCCGTAGCCCTGGCGATAATGGTCTGTATATTCTTCGTGCTGCCCGTACTGATAGCCAGCGGATTCAGTGCCCTCACCGGCACTCAGTCCAACTTCACTCAGAATGTGGTGGAAGGCGTGGTGCGGTTGGGCCTGTTCATAGCGTATATATGGGCCATCGGGCGGATGCGGGATATTCAGCGCGTGTTCGGCTACCACGGGGCCGAGCATAAGACAATCAACGCTTACGAGGCTGGCGTCGAGCTAACCCCGGAAGCCGTGCAAAAATTCACTCTGCTCAACCCTCGTTGCGGCACGACTTTCCTGCTGATCGTGATGCTGCTCGCCACTCTCGTCTTTATACTGATCGGCAAGCTGCCGTTCGCGCTCATGGTATTGTCGCGCATCCTGCTGGTGCCGGTGATCGCCTCTATCGCATACGAGTTCATCCGGCTGATGGCAAACCTGTACGACCACGCGGTAGTACGCGCCATCATGGCACCAGGCCTCGCCCTCCAGAAGATGACCACTCGTCAGCCCGATCTCACGATGATAGAGGTAGGTATCACCGCACTCAAGGCTGTGCTCGTAGCCGACGGCGTGACAGAGCCGGTCACAGCACTCGCTCAGACTAGCGAAGAAGCTATCGGTACGTTGGCGTAAGGGAGGATGGGCGATAGTGATAAGGACTGAGGAGAAGGACCCCTTCCTAATCTTTGCGTGTCCTTTGCGTCTTTGCTTTGCGTCTCCTAATTGTCCATCGCCGGGGGAAATATGGGGCGAACCGTAGCCATACTCGTGGATTGCTTGAAGCCGTCGGAAGCCGGATACTTCGCGCCTGGCTCCGAGGGGCTTTTCCTGCTCCGTCTTGCAAGCCTTTTCGCGGGCAGCGGGGCGGCGGGTGGGCGTGTGCTCCTATGCAGGTTCTTGCCCGTACCGCAGGGAGAAGCGATAAGCAGCTTTTCCGTTGCGGCCCAGGCGATGAGGCAGAAACTGGAAGGAGAGGCGCTGTTCGCGCTCGCCAAGTCGGGGCTGGGAGTTAGTAGCGCGGATGAAAGTCCTGGCGCTGCTAATAGTCTTGTTGCGCCGGTAGTGAGAGTGGCGCTCGAAAGCGAACTTGCCTCTGATGCACGCCACTTCTTGAAGAAGGCAGAGGGCACGCTTGTGCTTCTACCCTTCCGCCGCATCTCCAATGACGACTGCTCATGGCTACGTAAGGCCCTGCGTAATCCCCTTCCCTGCGATGTAGCATGGGCGCGTCCACCGGCTGTCGAGCAAGCCACACAGGGGGCCAGGAGGGAGCAAGCAGAACAACAGCCGTTCTGCCGGGGCATGAAGCTCCTGCTCCCGGCCAGAGGTGGACCCCAGGCAGCTCTGGGCTTCGACCTATCGCGCGAACTTGCCACAGCACTCGACGCGCAGGTGACAGTGCTCCACGTGCTACAGGCGATGCCCGAACTGGAGCGCGCCACCGAAGAAGCCCCATTCACCGAATTGCTCGACCAGATGGAGAGTGCCGAACGTAGCGACAGTCCACGTACACGCCGCTTCGACCGGGCCTTCGTCATGGGCGACGACCCGATGAAAAGCATCATCGGCGCGGCGGGCGGCCACGATCTTCTCATTATGGGTACCGCCGGGAGGACCGCCGCCGATATAGGCCCCTTTACCGAGGGGGTAGCGCGTGGAGTTAGTGCCGCTATTGTGGCTCTCAAGACGCAGGTGCCCGTAGGCCCGGCCATTCAAGCGGCCCGCAAACGCGCACGCATGCATGTAATAGCTCCCGAAGCTCTCTCATTGCTCGTTGACAAGTGGTTCGCCGAAAACACCTTCGACGCTGGGGAGTTCTCCGACCTGCGCCGCCTAGTGGAGATGAAGCGGCAGCAAGGGGTGACTATCTCAGTAGGACTGCCCGCACTGAACGAAGAAGAGACGATAGGCGAAGTCATATCAGCGCTCAAGAAGGCGCTGATGCAAGACGTACCGCTGATTGATGAGATCGTGGTGATAGACTCGAACTCCACGGATCGCACCCGCGAGATAGCATGCGAGATGGGAGTGCCGGTCTACATCCATCAGGAGGTCTTGCCCGAAATGGGGCCGCCCAAAAACGGCAAAGGCGAGGCGCTCTGGAAATCGCTCCACGTGCTCAAAGGCGACATCATAGCCTGGTTGGATACCGACGTGGCGAACATGGAGCCGCAGTTTGTGTATGGGCTTGTTGGGCCGTTGCTGAGAGAGCCGCGCATCGGGTTTGTGAAGGGCTACTACCACCGCCCCATTCGCGTAGAGCGCAATTTGCAGCACGAGGGCGGCGGGCGCGTGACCGAGCTAACGGCGCGACCGTTGATAAACCTGTTCTTTCCGCTGCTATCGGGACTGGTGCAGCCGCTAGCGGGCGAATACGCGGGGCGGCGGAGTGCGCTGGAGCAGTTGCCATTCTTCTCTGGATATGGAGTGGAGGTGGGCATGCTGATAGATATGCTGGAGCGATTCGGCCTCGACTCTATCGGCCAAGTCAATCTGGAGAGCCGTGTCCACCGCAATCGCTCTCTGTCTGACCTGTCGCTGACCGCCTTCGCCATAGTGCAGGTCATCCTCACGCGTCTGGAGCGCCGAGAGCGCATTACCCTGCTTGAAGAGGTAAATAGCAGTATGAAGCTGATCCGCTTCGAGAAAGATCACCTCTCCCTGGAGGTTCGCAACATCCGCGACACCGAGCGCCCGCCCATGATAGAGGTGGAAGCCTATCTGAAACGAGGACTGAGGGAAAAGTAAACGCTCCCTCCACTCCACCGCTTCTCTCCCTCAGTCTTCATTACTTCACCTGCACTGTCACCGCGTGATAGCCTGTCGCGCCGTTAGGGTAGGGGTCGGTGCGTTTAGGGGTTTGCAGATTGCCTTTGCCGTCGGTAGCACGGACCTGGAGGACGTACTTACCGACTTTGGACGGGGTCCATTCATAGCCCCAAACGGCCCATGATGTGCTGCTCAACGGGGGCTTAAGGTAGGCCTCGTTCCATGTCTTGCCGCCGTCTGTGCTGACCTCCACACGGCCTATGCTGCGGTCTCCGGCGAACGCTACTCCCGACACCACCTGCGTCTTGCGAGACATCGCGGCATGCGCCGGAAAGTCAATGCGGCTCATCACGTTCACATAGGCGGGATCGCTCCAACCCTGCTCTGGCTGCTGCCAGTAGCCCTTAAAATCGTAGCCTACAAGCTCAATCGTGTTGAGCCACTTCACATGCTTCATGCCATAAATGCCAGGCACCAACAGTCTTGCCGGCCCGCCATGCTCCGGGGTGAGAGTAGCGCCACCCATCTCCCACACTAGCATCACGTTCGGGTCCATTGCTTTGCTCAAAGGTATCGAGTCGGTGTAGCCATCATCGGCGGTAAGGACCACGTCCACGACATTGGCCCTCGGTTTTGCCCTCTTCAGCAGGTCGGCCAGGGGCACGCCCTTCCATGTCTGGTTGCCGATCAGCCCGCCACCGATAGGGTTGCTGATACACATCATCCCAATCGTCGCAGTAGTGGCGGGCATGGCAGTAAGCTGCTTGTACGTGAGAGAATAGCGATTAGTAACCATGCCCTTTATGGCGAGACTCCAGTTGTCAGGCGACGGCGAGGGGTCAAAGAAGTTCTTCGACACGTGATAGAAGCTCTCCACTGGCGTAATCTCCCGCACCGCGATCTGCACCGGCTGGGGGCCTGATGGGGTGCTCGTCGGCTGGACGGGCGTATCGGTTGGAGGTGGTGGCGGGGCAGTTGTAGCGGTAGGCGGCTGGGGCTCTGGCGTAGATGTGGGCTGTACAGGCACGGCAATCGGGGTTGCTTCCGGTGTAATAGCAGCGTTGGGCGGGGGCATGTCGGTGGGCGCAGGCACCGGCATTGGCGCATGAGGGGGAATCTCAGTGGGTGGCTGCTGTGCCGGCACAACTTCGGTAGGGGGCGGCTGCGTGGGCTGCGTGGGAGGCGGCTGCATGGGTCCGGCGGTGGGAGTTTTTGCCATGAGCGCCACGTCGGAACCACCCGGACCGCCGGCGAGCGAAGATGAGTCATCAATCGGGGGTATGTCTACGGGATCGGTGAAACCGCCCTGGTTGAGTATCTTACCTCCATAAGTGAAAAACACACCACCCGCGAGAGCCAACAGACCACCGCCTGCTATGCGCAAGAACTGCCTGCGGTCATGGGTCCGGTCCAGCGCGGGTGAGATGTAGCCAAAGCTCTCAGCCGGAACCGCAGACTGGGCATGCGGCGTGCCCCATGCGGCAGAGTTGGGTAGCAGCCTATGTAGCGTAACACCATAGACAAGCGCCAGCGTCATGAGGCCGGCCCACAGAGGCACAACAGTGGTGGAGTAGACCTCACCGGCGCGAGCGGCAAATGGCGTCTCTCCAAGCAGGGGCAGGAAAACGACATTGAGCAGCACGCCAATGATGAGGCCGTATAGTATGCCACCCAGTGAACTTCGGAAGAGGGCGGGTCTCTGCGCTGTGTTCAGGTTTGGGCGGCCAAGCCAGGCATATAACAGACCGAGTAGCACGCCGAGCAGAAGCGTACCTTCCAGCACCAGCGCAAAGAGAAGGGGGCGTCCGGCATAATACAGATTGTCCAGCGCCTCCGAGAAAGCACGGCCACCCAGCAACCTGAGTATGGGGCCCAGCATCAACTCGGGAATGCTGGGCACGCTGAGGCCCAGGCGCAACGCCATCATCGCCACCATCATCGCCAACGCGGCCCCGGCACCAGCCCCAGCGCCTGATATTGTCCTGTACCGCTTCTCCTCAGTAGAGCGCGTAATCATGGGCATAAGGTACCTGACATCCCTTCTGCATTTGCTACGTCCTGGAGCACGTGCCTTCGTTTGAATGCTGATTGCCCAGGTATAGAGAAAATGACTGTTGTGCCTTATACATAGTATACGGTGGAGAGGTTACGCATATCGTAACTCCAACCACGAACTTCGTACTGGCGATAGAGGCAGACATAACAGTACGAAGTTCGCTAGAGGAAAATCTCCTATGGGGTCCGTGGGAGAGTCGGGGTGGGTGTAACGGTAGCAGTGGCGGTGGCGGTGGCGCGCGTGCCGGTTGCTGTGGGAGTGATTGTGCCTGCTGTCCTGGTGGCGGAGGGAGTGCGAGAAGGCGCGCCTGCGGGCACTGAGGCCTGCGGGCTGGGTATCCCCACCGAGGCCTGGGCGCTGGGCACCGGACTCGGAACGCCTGACGTTGCCGTGGGCCTGCCGGGGACCACCGTACCCTGTGTAGGGCGTGGGGTCTCACCAGTACCAACTGTACTTGTGGGTGTTACGCTGCCAGGTGGCTCAGAAGGGGGGCCGCCGTTGCCGTCTGCTGCTGGGAAAAGGCTGTTGACCTCGCGTCCCTGGCTGTCATAGAGCACAGCGAAGTCGTAGGGCATCCCATCCCACATGACTGAGGTACGGTGCATGTAAATATCCGTAGGGGAACTGTTGCCGCCCCCTGCATGCACCTTCACGCTATCGCCAGGCTGCAACACTACGCCCGCAGGGAAATAGAAGCGGTCCACAATGCCGAACTTGGGGCTGTCAAGCCACCAGCCGTCGAACCGCACGGGCAACTGCTCGCGGTTCGTGATAATGCAATAATTGCTGTTGAGGTCGGTCAGAGTGGTGCGCTTCTGTATGCTATCTATCGTAACATTAGGAGTCCTTGCCTGGGTGAGCGCGGTGGGAGAAGCAAAGTTCCTGGGTGGCGGGGGGACCGGGGAAGTTGTGTAGCGCCACTCGTAGTAGTGCATACCGATGTTGCCCATCTGCACCTTGAATGGTGTGGGCAGATGGGGCACATAGGTCAGCACGCGCCGCTCGAACGCCTGAATGAGCACGTCGGTATACTTGCCATCTACCTTCACATAGGACCAGTAGGCCTCTGATACGGGCAATCCAGTGACCGAGAACCACGGCTCGAACAGTCTTCCACGTGCCAGTTCGCCGTTCACGAAAAGATCGCTCTCTTCGTTGAGGTAGCTCCAGAAGATGTCGGGGATGTTGTGACCGGTGCCCGGCTCGAAATAGGCGATACGCACGCCATAGTCGGGGTGATCCTGCGGCCAGGGCTGGGTGCGGCCCTGGCGGTCTATCGCCGTGCGCACGATCTGCCCGACCTGTGAACTTTTGCGGCGCTCGTTGGGCGCGCCCGGAATGTTCGACACGCCGTTGAACGACTGGTAAGTGGGCGCACTGGGATCATCTGCGTCCGAAGCGAGGTTGATCTCGGCGGGTGTGCGCCGCTCGTAAGTGGATACGCCCGTCTGCAACTGGCCT
>JBBSIK010000061.1:0-10104 GCA_038232115.1 Chloroflexia bacterium | reverse complement strand
CCATGGGTAATGTTATGGCGGTACTGGAGAGGGTGGTCCAGAGTTCCCCCACCACCCGAGTTGCAGCGATGGCTTGATTGGCTATTCTGCGGCCACGGCATCTACTTATATGATAGCTCCTAATCCAACAAACTACCGATAAGGAGACCGACCAATGATAGTAGACGACGTACGGAACCCGGTAACCTTATCGAGCAAAGGCAATCTAGAAGAGTTTAGATTCTTGTCTGGGGGCGAATGGCGCACTGGAACTCCGTATACAGTGTATTGCCCGTATGATGGTGAACCGGTCGCTATAGTGCATCGTGCCGGTAAGGACGATCTGGAGCAATCTATACAGGCAGCGGTGAAAGCCTTCTCAGTAACGCGCAAGCTACATGCCCACCAGCGCGCTACGATCTTGCGGAACATTGCCGATACCATAAACGCTCGTTCGGAAGAATTGGCACGCACGATTGCCATGGAAGCGGGCAAGCCAATCAAACAGGCGCGCATAGAGGTGGGCCGCACTGTTAACGTGTTTGCAATAGCCGCCGAAGAAGCCGGTAGACTCAACGACGAAGTACTGCATCTGGATGCCTTGCCGGGCGGGGAACATAGGGAAGCAATAGTGAAACGCTTCCCGCTCGGCCCTGTCGCCGCTATTACTCCCTTTAACTTCCCGCTGATGCTCTCCGCACACAAGCTGGCACCTGCCATCGCTGCGGGGTGCCCGGTCGTGCAGAAGCCGGCTACGCAGACCCCTATCACGGGGCTGAAGCTTGCCCGAATTGTCATCGAGTGTGGCTGGCCTATAGAAGCATTGAGCGTGCTGCCTTTGAGCAGTTCGGACGCCGCACCGTTGGCTGGGGATAACCGGTTCAAGCTGCTTACCTTCACAGGCTCGCCCGCCGTCGGTTGGGACCTCAAACGGCGCGCTGACGCTAAGAAGGTAACCCTGGAACTTGGCGGTAACGCAGGCGTAATCATACATTCCGACGCCGACCTCACGCTTGCAGCCGAACGCTGCGTGGTGGGGGGCTTCTCGTATGCAGGTCAGAGTTGCATAAGCGTGCAGCGCATCTTTGTTCACGAAGATGTGTATGACAGGTTCTTGCAGGAACTGGTGCCCCGGGTGGAGGCGCTCAAGGTAGGGCATCCACTGGAAGAATCTACAGACGTAGCTTCCTTGATTACCGAAAACGACGCCAGCCGTGTGAGCGAATGGTTCGAGGAGGCCCTGGATGCGGGCGCAGAGTGTCTAACCGGCGGTACTACAGAGCGTGGTGTAGTGCGCCCTACTGTGCTTGCCAAAGCAGGGCCGGAACTAAGGGTGAACTGCAGCGAGATATTTGCCCCCGTCGTGACTGTGCAATCGTATAGCGACTTCGATGAGGCTCTCAACTCTGTTAACAAGAGTGCCTACGGTTTGCAGGCCGGGGTCTTCACCAACGACATAAAGCGTATCTTCCACGCCTACAACGAGCTTGAAGTGGGAGGAGTGATGATAAACGAAATCCCCTCCTGGCGTATAGACAGCATGCCCTATGGTGGAGTCAAGGAGTCAGGTTTCGGGCGTGAGGGGCTAAAATATGCTATCGAAGAGATGACCGAGCCAAAGCTCCTGGTACTGAACCTCTCCTGAGATAAAAGCAAGAGGGGCTGCTGACCCTCTTGCTTTTATCTCGCGCTAGATTTTCTGTCATATCCCTCTCTGTACTTTGCTCGGAGAAGTGATTTGGTATACTTGTATTGTGCAGTAATGCACATATCGGGCAGCACGCGTCAAGGAATTGGTTGCACTATTTATGCCCATCCGGTCAATGGAGGACCGGCGGGGCGCTGGGAGGGTCTTCGCAGGGGAAGTCTCCGGTCTGGCGTCTATATAACCCGAATCTAGACCCCAGTCGACAGCAAAAGACGCTGGATCGACCTGACCAGAGCGTATGAGAACCCTGAGAAACAGATCCTTAGCGGTGGAAATATCCCCAAAAGAATCTACCGTCGCCACTGCGGTAGTCGAAGCAGCATTTACAGCCCGGCGCAACTTCAGGCTGGGTGTAGCAAATGGCGTGCTTTCGGGCTTGCTCGACCCGCTTTCGGGCGTATTTGTACTAACTCTTTTCCTCACCGCCCTCGACGGGCCGCGGTTCCTTGTCGGGCTGCTGCCTGCTATATGGAGTTGGGGTATCCTGCTGCCCCAGATGATCGTGGCGGGCAAAGTACGAGGCAAGCAGCGGGTAATGCCCTGGTACAAGCGCGCCGCCATAATACGTGTAACGGGCCTGGCGGGCATGGCTGTGTGCGCGGCCCTGATGGCAGCGAACCGTGATGCGGTGTTGCCCGTCTTCTTTGCAAGCTATTTGCTATATGCCGTGGGTTGTGGCGTGTCCGGTATCCCTTTTATCGAGATAGTCGGCAAAATAGTACCCGACCATCGCAAGGGTACCTTCTTTGGCCTCCGCCAGGTCGGGAGTGCGGCCCTGTCTATGGTCACCTCGGCGGTGGCGGGGCTGTTATGGCTGGGCACCTGGGTCTCGGCTTCCCGTACAATTTCGCCGCTATGTTCGCCGCTGCCACCATCATGGGAGCGTTCGTCTTCTGGCTCTGGAGCCTGGTGCGCGAGCCGGACCTTGAGCCTGTGAAAGCACCTGAAGTAGGGTCCGTGTTCCGCCTGGGGTTGCGCGCTCTTGCCGGCGACAGAGACTATCGCTTCTTCTCGATTGTGAGGCTCCTTGGCACCTTTGCCGGTATCGCTTCTCCCTTCTATCTGGTGTATGTCACGAAGGTGATGCATGTGCCAATGGAGGCTATGGGGCTGTACATGATGGCCTCCACAGGCGTGTCGCTCTGCTCGGGTCTTGTGTGGGCGCCCGTAGCCAATAGAGCACCCAGGCACAGGCTAGTGTCAATATCAACGGTATTGCAGCTTGCGAACACGGGTTGCGCCCTCCTCGTGGTGACGTTTGGTGGCTCGCTGGCTCCTGAAGTTGCGCCGTTTGTTGCCGCGTCTGTCTTCCTTATCAGCAGCTGTGCGGGGAGTGCGGCAGTAATGGTCAACGATACCACCCTCCTGTCGAGTGCACCGACGGGTGAAAGGCCTACATACTTCGGCTTCTTGAATACGCGGGCAGGTGCCGGGAGCTTCGTTTTGCCCCTGGGTGGCGTGATCCTGGAAACCTGGGGCTACTTACCTCTATTCGGGCTGTCCACGGTCCTGGCTGCCGGCGCGTTCGTTGCCACTCTGAGGCTGGGTGCCGCAGGTCGCCTGCGGAGGCCTATTTCTATACCCAGGCTCGCAAGGTCCTCTACTGCACGCCGGGTGGACAAGGCTCTTTAGGCCCACTCACATAATCTGGAGTTGCATACACACCACAGACGCATGCCTGGTTCTCAGACCAGGCATTTTTGTGTGCTTTTCCTCACCTATGTAGAGAGCTTTGCAGGCACGGAGGCACACAATTTGCGGCGGAAGGCGAGGGTTATTCTCGTCTCCGCTGCCCCGAGCGTGATGGATCCCCGACCACGGGGGCCAACACAACGAGGCGATGGCACTATGCTGAGGAATCCACCCGTGGGAACGCATTTTTTACAAGGACTCTGACCTATGTTGCTCACTTTTGAGAAACTTACGCTTAGAACGCCCGAGATTATTGCAGCCGCAGCCCGAGCATTCACTCCTATCGAAGAGGTCTGGGCGTGCGTTGCGCCCGGACTTCCAATCGAGAACGCTATGGCAGCACCACCTCCAGCGAATGATGCGTCATGGACACCAGTTCGACCGCGCCAGTTCTGGGGGGGCGCTCTGGGAGACGACCCGTTTGCAGTTCCACACTCCCTCGGCTGGGGCATCCCTACCAGCGGCGGGGGCAATCACTGGCTGCGAGCCAGTCTGGAGGTACCGGAGGATTGGCGCGGTAAGCCTGTGCTCCTGGAGTTACAGTGGGAGAAAGGCCAGCATACCAGCGTTGAGGGGATCGTTTACCTGGACGGGCAGGCCCTTTCGGGAATAGATACCCACCACTGGACCGTGTTGCTACCGGCAGAGGCACACGAAGGGTCGCATGAGTTGTTATTGCGCTGCTACGTGCCTTATCCGTTACCTTTCGATGGGCTGCGACTTGTGCTGCGTGATGAGAAGATCTTCCGCTTTGGGCATACCTTCGCGGCTATGCTCGGTGCGGCAGCCACTTACCCGGATAGCGCCCCTGAGCGCCATGCTTTGCTCAACGCGCTCAACACCGCCTACAACATGCTCGACCTACGCGAAGGCTGGCAGAGTGAGGGTTTCGCCGCATCATCCCACGCCGCGCTTGAATACCTGCTATCTCTGGTTGCAAACACCGGCCCTGCTGAGCTGGGTGCCCCCACCATCACCGGATTGAACAGCACGCCCCCGAGTGTTGTTGCCACCGGTCACGCACATCTCGACGTCGCATGGCTATGGCCGCTGTGGCGCACGCACCAGAAAGTAGCTCATACAGTGGCGAACGCTCTACACCTTATGGAGCGCTACCCTGACTACCGGTTCAGTATGAGCCAGCCGCAAGTATACGCCTTCCTGAAGGAAGATGACCCGCAGCTATATGCCCGCCTCAAGGAGCGAGCGGCGGAAGGGCGTTTTGAAACGGTCGGTATGATGTGGCTCGAAGTGGACTGTAACATCGCCGGTGGCGAGTCTCTGGTCCGTCAACTGACGTTCGGGGCACGTTTCTTTGCTGAGGAGTTCGGGGAAGTCAACCACGTGGTCTGGCTGCCCGACGTATTCGGCTACAGCGCGGCCCTTCCCCAGTTGATGCGAGGCTGCGGTATCTCTTGCTTCATGACCACGAAGATAAGCTGGAACCAGTTCAACCGCATGCCTGTTGATACCTTCCGCTGGCGTGGGATAGACGGCACCGAAGTACTCGCTCACTTTGTAACCGCGACGGCTGACCCTGTCCGCCACCCCGCGGACCCCCAGTCCTATACCTACAACGGGAACATGACTGCGAGGGAGGTATCAGGCCTGTGGAATCACTACCGGCAGAAAGACATAAACAACGAATTGCTGTACCTGTACGGCTACGGCGATGGGGGCGGAGGTCCCACCGAGGGGATGCTCGAAGCGGGGCAAGTGTTCCGCAGTCTGCCTGCCTTTCCGCGGGTAGCGCAGGGGCGGGTAGATGAATATTTTCAGCGTCTGTACGAGCGACTCTGGGACGACCCTCGGCTGCCCACCTGGGCCGGCGAACTATACCTTGAGTGCCACCGGGGCACATACACCGGCCAGGCGGGCATCAAACAGGCTAATCGTGCCGCCGAACTGCTCTACCGGGAAGCCGAGTGGCTCAACGCCTGGGCAACCTTGCTCGGAGCCGGCAACCGGCAGACTGACCTGAATGAGGGCTGGCGGCTCATATTGCTGAACCAGTTTCATGATATTCTGCCTGGCAGCAGCATCGCCCCGGTCTATGTGGAAAGCCACACCCAGCATGCCCACATACAGCATGTAGGTAACGACGTGCGCGCAGCCGCGACGGGCTATCTTCTTAACAGCCAGCAGGCGCAAGAGAATACGCGCCCTGCTTCGATTGCCTCGATTGCCGTATTCAACAGCCTGCCCTGGGGCCGTACAGAGGCTGTTTCGATCCCGGTGAGCGTTGTCCAGGGCACGTCCGACCTGCTCAGCGCAAACGGGGATGAGATCACGCAAGCTGTGGAGGAACTGTCTGGAGAACAGGCAATACTCGTCGAGGTAGAGGTGCCCTCGTATGGCTATGAGGTTGTGTCACCCGGCAATTTAACACAGCATGCCCAGGCAAGCCATTCTTCCGCACATCTCAAAGTATCACGTAACAGCCTTCAGAACGATGAAATACATCTCGAACTGGACGATAACGGGGAAGTAGCTTCGCTGTACGACCTGAGGCGCGGGCGAGAAACAATTGCCGAGGGCGCTCACGCCAACCAACTGGTTGCTTACGAGGACCGCCCGCTCCGATGGGACGCGTGGGACATCGACATCTTCTATAGAGAGAAGCCTTACCCTGTAAATACGATACAGAACTGGAGAGTGGTTGAGGAAGGCCCGATACGTGCCGCAATAGAGATCACCCGCAGATTGGGCGAAAGCACCATACGCCAGCGCATCTGCCTCTGGAGATCGCGCAGGCGAGTGGATTTCGTGACGGAAGTTAGCTGGCAGGAGCGGCAAACGCTGCTGCGCGCGCTGTTTCCACTCCGGATTAACGCAGCGCGCGCCACCTGCGAGATTCAGTTTGGCGCAGTAGAGAGGCCAACTCACCGTAATACCAGCTGGGACCAGGCGCGGTTCGAGGTATGCGCTCACCGGTGGGTAGATCTCAGCGAAGGTGACTACGGGGTTGCGCTGCTCAACGACGGCAAATACGGCCATAGTCTGCACGACAACGTGCTGGGCCTATCGCTGCTAAAGGGCGCTATATTCCCGGACCCTGACGCCGATAGAGGTCTACACCGCTTCACATACAGCTTGCTGCCGCACGAGGGCGACTGGCGGGCGGGGCAGGTAGTGAGGCGCGCCTACGACCTAAACGTACCTCTACGCGCGGTCCCACTGACAGGCACGGCCAGCCGGGGACCCGTGTCGTTCCTCTCTACCGACAACGACCATATTGTTGTAGAGACAGTCAAAGTTGCCGAGGACGGCGATGGGCTGATCGTTCGCCTCTACGAAGCGCACAACCAGCGGGGCCATGCAACGATACGCTTCGAGAGGGTCGTGAGGAGTGCCGAGGAGGTGGATCTGCTGGAACGTCCAACCGGGCAGGTGAATGCAGAGGGCAACATGATCAGTTTCGAGGTACTACCGTTCGAGGTGAAGACATTCCGGGTGCGCCTGTAATCCGCAAGGACGTGGCAAGCCCACGGCCACAAGACACAAAGACCGTCTCAGGTTTGATACTTCTTTAGACTATCCCCCAGGAGGTAGACTGCTGCCATGCCGGACACACCTATATATCTCGACACTACCCGCCCAGTCCCGGAGCGCGTCCGCGATCTGGTAGGGCAGATGACATTCGAAGAAAAGATCAGCCAGATGCAAAACCGCACGCCGGGCATCCCCCAACTCGGCATTCCTGCCTACAACTACTGGAATGAGGCGCTACATGGTGTGGCCCGCAACGGTCGCGCCACCGTCTTCCCCCAGGCGATTTGCATGGCCGCGACGTGGGATCCCGACCTCATAAAGAGAGTTGCCTCGGCAATTGGCGACGAGGCGCGCGCCAAGTACCATGAGGCGTTGCGTCGTAACGGTGCCACGCAGTTCTACCAGGGGCTTAATTTCTGGTCGCCTAACGTCAATATCTATCGAGATCCGCGCTGGGGTAGGGGGCAGGAGACCTGGGGCGAAGACCCGTATCTCACCGGCGAACTAGGCTCGGCGTTCGTCAGGGGTCTGCAAGGCGACGACCCACGCTACCTCAAAGCGGCAGCGTGTGCCAAACATTACGCCGTCCACAGCGGACCGGAGAAGCTCAGGCATGGGTTTGATGCGCATGCAAGCCTGCGTGATATGCACGAGACCTATTTACCCGCCTTCCACGCACTCGTGCAGGCGGGGGTCGAGTCGGTGATGGGCGCGTACAACCGCACCAACGGGGAGCCATGCTGCGCTCACCCGTACCTGATGGAAAAGATGCTGCGGGATGAATGGGGTTTCCAGGGACACTACGTCTCCGACTGCGGCGCGGTAAGCGATATCTACACAGGGCATCACAAGGGTGCTGATCCTGCATCGGCAGCCGCCCTGGCCCTCACAAGAGGGTGCGACCTGGAGTGTGGCAACACCTACCAGCACCTGGGGGAGGCGCTGGAGCGTGGCCTGGTTACAGGCGAGGATATTGATCGAGGCTTAGCTCGGGTGCTGACAACACGGTTTAAGCTTGGCATGTTCGACCCATCGGAGCAGGTGCCATATGCTTCTACGCCACTCAGCGTGGTAGGCAGTGACGAGCATCGTGCCCTGACCTACGAGGCGGCTGCGAAGTCTATAGTCCTGCTGAAGAACCGCAATAACATCCTGCCGATCAGCCCTGATACGCGCACAATACGTGTGCTCGGACCCACAGCAACTGATGTTGGTGTGCTGCTCGGCAGCTATCACGGTTTAAATGGCACGCTCACAACGCTCCTGGAAGGGATAGTTGCAAGGATGCCGGAGGGGGTGGGGCTTGAGTACCGCATGGGTGTCCAGTTGCTGCAGCCAAACACCGCGACCCAGGAGTGGCTGTTCATCCCAAGATCGCAGCCCGACATAGTAATAGCCTGCATGGGCCTGACACCGATGCTGGAAGGAGAGGAAGGCGATGCCATAGCTTCCACCGAGGAGGGTGACCGCGCCGATATCGCTTTACCGGCTGTGCAGGCCGAGTTTGTCCGCAAGCTTGGGCGTGCGGGAGCAAGGGTAGTGTTGGTGCTGACGGGCGGCGGTCCAATCGAGCTGGGCGACCTTGAGGATCTGGTCGAGGCGGTATTGTTTGTCGGGTATCCGGGCGAAGCAGGCGGTCTTGCACTTGCAGACATCCTATTCGGCCATGTCACGCCCTCCGGCAAGCTGCCTTTGACCTTCCCTCGGTCGCTGGCAGACCTTCCACCCTTTGAGGACTACAGTATGGCAGGGCGCACCTACCGCTACATGACCAGGGAGCCTCTGTACCCCTTCGGCTTTGGCCTGAGTTACACGCACTTTGCTTACAGTGATCTGAGAACGCAACATGACCGTGTCGTTGCAGGGGAAAGGCTGGCTTTCAGCGTAGCACTGGAGAACGTAGGTCCAGTGGACGCGGAGGAGGTAATGCAGGTCTACTTGAGTGTGCTGGACGCAGAAGATGCTCCTATCAGCAGCCTGGTTGCCTTCAGACGTGTGGCCCTTCGAGCGGGTGAGCGTCAAACGCTCACGTTTGAGATTCCTGCCGAGCGGCTCACTCTGGTAGATGAGCATGGAGTTTCCCAACCGGCACTGGGCCGAGTGCGGCTGACGGTGGGTGGATGCTCGCCGGGAGCACGGGGCACACACCTGGGCGCGGCCACCCCGGCGGGCGTCGACTTCAGTGTAGAGTGAAGTATGACTGAGCCTTTAGCGCCGATAGTGCCTGCCACGCAGGGACCGACCCATGTTTCGCGTGATACACTGGATGCGATCCTTGCCCGGCATGGCTTGCAGGGTCGAGCCGTTGTACCCTTATCCGGGTTGAGCGCTGGGAACAGCATCTACCTGCTGGGTGAGGACATGGTCCTTCGGGTGCCTCATGAGCGGCCCGATAACCTCTGTGGAATACAGACGGCACTGGCGGCACGCACGGCAATCAGCGTAGCCCGCGCGGTAGGTGTACGCACTCCGGCGATGGTGGCATTCGATGATACAAGGGATCTAATAGCGGTCCCTTATTCGATCCTCGAACGCGTGCCCGGTGAGGCTCTCAGCAGGCAGAGAGTTGCACCTGCCGAGGTGTCTCAGGTATGGCGCGAACTGGGCCACGATCTCGCACTGCTGCACAGCGGCGTCAGCGAAGACGGGCCGGCTGGACAATTGGGGGCCAACGATGTGAAGATAGACCCCCGCACTTGGCTGGAAGAACTGCTTGGAGATGGTTTGGTCTTGCCGGGTGAGGAGGCATGGCTGCGTTGGTGGCTCGATGAACTGGAGGCGCTGGTCTACACGGGTGAATGGCGTGCCTTCTGTCATGGTGACGTGAACGCGGACAATGTCATAGTTCGACCACAAGTGTTAGACTACCTTGCGCTGGTAGACTGGGATGGGGCCGGGTGGATGGACCCGGTCTGGGATTTCGTGCCCGTCTCATTGCTCGCGGTGCCATATATACTGGAGGGCTACCGTAGTGTGAGTCGGGTGTCGGGAGATGCAACAGCCGAGGCCCGTATCTTATGGCACCACGTGCAATATACCCTTTTCAGCCTCTCGAAAAGGCGATCTCAAGGCCGTGACGTAGTTGAGCAGGGGCTGCATCACTTGCGGATGGGGATCAGCGAGTTGCTCAAGCTGCCGGGAGCCACTTGGCTAGCTGAGCAGGACTACCGCTTTATCTAGCGGACGATGAACCGCCCGACTTGTTGATACGGTTGCAAACCGCTATCATGTAT
>JBBSIK010000060.1:0-10152 GCA_038232115.1 Chloroflexia bacterium | reverse complement strand
TGGGGTTCGTTCGTGAGCCTGGCCGATCCTAACTCTTTGAATGAAAAAGACACCGATAGCAGGTTCTACGGCCCACGAGGAGTGGCTGTCGGGCCGGATGGCAACGTATATGTCACCGATACGGGCAACAAGCGCGTGCTGATCTTCAGCGAAGAGGGCAAGTTCGTGCGCAAGATAGACAGGGGCCTCAGCCCCAGTAAGACAGCGCCCGACTATCCGTTCACGCAACCAGGCGAGCTAAATGAGCCTATAGGCATAGCCGTCGACTCCAAGGGCAGCGTCTACGTAGCCGATACTAATAATCGCCGCATCCAGAAGTTCGACCCGACAGGGAAGCCCATAGCCCAGTTTGCGGTCCCCGGTAACGACTGGACACCCGGCCCTTACCTTGAGCCTTTTCTTGCAGTGGACGGCGTAGACAACATCTATGCCACAGCGCCCACCGGAAAAACGGTGCTCAAGTTCAATCCCACCGGCGAACTGCTGGGCACCAAAAACAACCAGGAGGGCACTACGCTGAGCCTGCCCACGGGCATCTGGGCTGACAAAGATGGTACGATCTACGTCGTGGACACCACCGCTCACGCCGTTTTGAAAATGGGCAAGGTTCCGTAAATCCCAGGCCATCGCGAGATCCTTGCTCCGATGCTAAACTGTGCCCTCTTCGAGCCCCTCTAGCATCCACACTTCCGGCGTGCCGACCACGCCCGCCAGGTGCATGGCATTCCGCAGATCGTCCGATTGCGTAAAGCTCAGGGCTTGCTGGGCCGTCTCGAACTCTTCCATGACGAGTATATCGTTGCGGTTGCCGCCTACCATAAAGAGACGATAGCGTTTCCAACCGTAGCCGCGCTTGAATGCTGCACTTGCATCGTAAATTTCCTTCCACCTGTTGTAGTCTTCTACATGGTGGCGCACATGTATCCAGGCCATTATCTTCCTCCTGCGAGCCGGTATTGTGTATACGAATCAGATCTAAAGATCCTGCTTCAAAGCGCAGAATGCGGTACAGGTTGTATCTGACCCTGGTCACTCGCCGATATTTTACACTATTGGCTAAGTTCAAGCGTCTACCGGATGAAGCCCCGCGTTTCGTTAACATCGCCCGATTGCGCGGACTGGGCCTGGTATTAGTACCAACTTAGTCGCCGCAGGGCGACTTTGTAAGCGTTGCCCACGGTTTCAACCGCCGGGTGCTAGCGCTATCTGACATGTGGGTAGTCACCAGTTAGATCACTAAAACAAGGTGGATGCAAAGTTGAACATGTTCAATGTTCATATGCCGCATCGTTCCAAGGACCGGCACATGCGGGAAAGAGAGGAGGGATTACTTCGCGGCTCGAAGCTGGTCAGTAAGAGCTTTGGCCTCATAGTTTCTCGGTCCATTTTACAAAGATTTTACACAGCACTCACCTGACATTAAGGCGCGGGTGCTATAGTTAGGATGCTAACAAAGAGCATACGTTATATAAATCAGGTAGGATACAACCGATGCAACAACTCTCCCGAAGATGGCTTATCCTCGGTGGTGCTATTTTAGTGATCGGCGTCATCGCATGGTTTGTGGGTGGAAGAGTGTTGGCGCGTTCCAATGCCAGGGCCGACGTACAGACCGCGCAGATCACTCGCGGTGATATAGAGGCCGATGTACTTTCCAGCGCCGCCCTCCAGCCTGCTTCCGATCTGACGCTGACATTCGGAAGCGCAGGTACGCTGCAAGACGTGAAGGTAAAGCCTGGCAGTAGGGTAACAAAGGGTCAGGCGCTTGCGGCCCTCAATCCGATCGACCTCAACCTGGGGGTTACACAGGCACAGTCTAGCTTGAAAGCGGCTCAGGCCAAGCTAGACGCACTCAAAGTAGGGCCAACCGGCGCGCAACAAAGCTCCGCACAGCTAAAAGTAACGCAGGCGCAATCCAGTCTGACCAAAGTGAAATCGTCGTCGGCTTTGCAGCGGCAGCAGGCGGAATTGTCCCTCAATTCGGCGGACCGAGCGCAGCAGACCGCCCAGGACAAGTATAACGCCATAGCCGGGACTGTGCTCAATAGCAAAGGCCAGCTTATCGTGGGCCTCACGCAGGAGCAGATTGACGGGTATAACATGGCGCTTCGGGTCTTGAATGACGCCAAAGACAACTACAAGAAGGCACAACTGGCCCTGCAAGACGCGCAGTTGCAGGAGACGCAAAACGTAGCCTCCTCCCAGGCCCAGCTTGACGATGCGAACGCGCAGCTAAAGGCCCTCACGGCAGGCCCTACCGATACCGACGTGGAAGCCGCACAGGCTCAGTTGGAGCAGGCACAGGGTAACCTGGATGCTGCCAAGCTGAAGTTGCAGAACGCCACGCTTACCGCGCCCTTCGCGGGGGTAATCGCAAGCGTGCCGGTCGTTGCGGGTCAGACGGTGGGCTCTAACACCAACATTATGGAGCTTGTGGACGACAGCGCGTACCATCTCGACATGAACGTCGGCGAGGCAGATATACAGCAGATCAAGATCAACCAGTCGGTAGACGTGACCTTTGACGCACTCGGTAGCACAATCTACACCGGCACGGTGACGTATGTCGCGCCCGTAGCCACGGTGCAGCAAGGCGTCGTAAGCTACCCCGCCACCGTCACGCTCGATCCGAAGGCAAAGGGCGGCGTGCTGAGGCCAGGCATGAGCGCCACGGCATCGGTCATAGTGGACCGCCACCAGAACGTGATGCTGGTACCCAACAGGGCAGTACGCACCGAAGGCCGGCAAAAGGTGGTGTACATATTAGGCCCTGGCGGCGTGCAAGTAAGAGTGCCTGTGCAGGCGGGCATCAGCAACGACACTTCGACCGAAATAGTGGGTGACACGCCCCTTCGCGAAGGTGATAGCGCCGTAATCAATCTGCCCACCACAACCGGCACCACAACCCGGACCGGCGGCCCGATCAACTTGGGCGGTGGTGGTGGCGGCGGTCGCCGAGGACCATGACAGGCGAAAAGTTGGAAGTACAGGAGACACGACTTTCAATTTTCAGCTTTGAACTTCGATGATTACAGTAACAGACCTGACAAAAACATATAAGCTGGCGGACGAACTGGCCGTGCATGCGTTGCAAGGCGTAAGCTTCACGATTGAGGCCGGAGAACTGGTAGCTATCATGGGGCCGTCCGGCTCCGGCAAATCTACTATGATGAACATCCTGGGGTGTCTGGACCGTCCTACGTCGGGGTCATACGTGCTGGACGGCGAGGAAGTGTCAGGGCTGGACGATAGTCGCTTGGCCTCCGTCCGCAACGCACGCATCGGTTTTGTGTTCCAGAGCTTCAATCTCCTGCCCCGCGCCACCGCTCTCGAAAATGTCGAGCTACCGATGATGTATGCGCGTAATGGGCATGGCGTGTCGAGTGTTGAACGGCACAAGCGCGCTATGGATGCCATGTCGGCGGTAGGTCTTGGAGACAGAATGAAGCACAGGCCAAATCAGCTTTCCGGCGGACAGCAGCAGCGTGTGGCAATCGCCCGCGCCCTGGTGAACCGCCCAAGCATCATCCTGGCCGACGAGCCGACGGGCAATCTCGACAGCGCCAGCAGCGCCGAGATCATGGCAATCTTCCAGAGTCTCAACATCGAGCAGGGCATCACCGTCATCTTCGTAACCCACGAGCCTGATATCGCCGCCCACACGCGCCGCATCCTCCGTATGCGAGACGGCATGCTTGTAGCGGACCAGGCGGTTACGGCTCCCGTGGGGCGATCCTCAGCAGCAACAGCGCCCGCGAACATGGCGCGGATAGAGGAGGTGACCGCGTGAACCTCGGCGACTCCTTCTCTATCGCGTGGCGCAGCCTCAGGGGGAACAAGCTACGCAGCTTCCTCACGATGCTGGGCATCATCATAGGCGTGGCCGCCGTGGTGGCCCTCATGGGCATCGGGCAGGGCACACAGGAATCTATCACTTCACAAATCACCAGCACCGGCACCAACCTGCTTACCGTCTTTCCAGGCTCCATCAACCAGGGCGGTCTAAGGCAGGCGGCAGGTAGCGCACAAACGCTCACAATAGAAGACGCCGATGCTATAGCCAATGCAGCTAACTGCTCAGACTGCACCACCGTAGCGCCTGAGTACGCACGTGGGACAGCGAGCGCCGTCTACAACGCGCAGAACACAACAACGCGAGTGCTAGGCGTGACGCCTGAGTACTCACAGGTACGTAACATACCGATTGATAGCGGTGAGTGGTTCGGCAAACCGGAGGTCGTAGCCACTTCCAACGTGGCCGTACTGGGCAGCACCGCCGCCGATACTCTCTTCCAGGGCGATGACCCGATAGGCAAGACGATACGCATCAACCGGCTGTCCTTTCGAGTGGTGGGCGTGGCCGCGCCCAAGGGAGGCACGGGCTTCAACAACGCGGACGATGCCATCTATGTGCCGATCAGCGTGGCCCAGCGCAAGCTGTTCGGGCAGAGGGGAGCCAACGTCGTGGGGCACAGCGTTAGCACAATCTACGTGCAGGTAGCCGACAAAGACAAGATGTCAGACGCGCAGGATGAGATCACCAACCTGCTTCGCGAGCGGCACCGCCTGACCACCGCAGACAATGACTTCTCGGTAATTAATCAGGCCGATTTGTTGAACACTCTCAACGGCGTAGTCACGATACTAACCCTCTTCCTTGGTTCCATAGCGGGCATATCGCTGCTCGTCGGGGGTATCGGCATCATGAACATCATGCTAGTGTCGGTCACCGAACGGACGCGGGAGATCGGCATACGCAAGGCAGTGGGCGCGCAGCAGGGCGACATCCTGCGACAGTTCCTCATCGAGGCGATCACTCTCAGCGCCAGTGGCGGCCTGATAGGGCTGGCGCTCGGCCTCCTCACCGCCCAGCTAATCAGCCTGACGGGCACACTCACCTCGGTGGTGACACCTGCGTCGGGCATCCTGGCGGTAGGGTTCTCGGTCATCGTCGGCCTGTTCTTTGGCATCTACCCGGCTCGGCGAGCAGCCCGCCTGGACCCGATAGAGGCGCTGAGATACGAATAGGAATCAGGGATTAGGGACCAGGGGCTAGAGACGTTGAGTTTTAGAAACAACCAAGCAGGCAAAACAACAACCAGAAGTACAACATTCTAGATCAGGAAGGGACATCAAAAATGAATCGTGCGACATCTATTATTATTGGCGTGGTGCTGGCGATCATGCTGGCGGGAGGCTCATTCTGGGAAGGTATGAGCGTCGGCAAAGCTCAGGCAGAGGCCGATCAAAGCAGCTTTTTAGCGGCTCGTGGCTTTGGAGGCGGGTCTGGAGGCGGGTCTGGAGGCGGGTCTGGAGGCGCGGGGGGTGCTGGTGGGGCAGGCGCGCAGAGTGGCGCGGGCGGTGCAGGTCTTGGTGGCAGGCGCGGTCAAAATGGCGCGTCGGGCACCATTGACAAGATAGACGGCAACACGATCACGCTCACCACGAACCAGGCTGAGACCTTGACCGTACAAATTTCTAATAACACCCCCGTGCTCAAGAGTACAGCAGGCGGCTCAGTCGATCTCAAGCCTGGCGCTCACATCGTTGTGGCAGGCGACCGCTCCGGGAGCAACATAGCAGCCAGGGGCATCCAGATTACCGACCGTCCCGCAGGATTCGATGGTATCTTCGGTCGCTCCACGCCTACTCCCTCAAAGTAGCACCGGGGATCGAGAGCTAGAGCCTGTTATGAACTATAGGCGGTGAAGTTGGTAAAATTGGGGTATGCAACACAAAGAGCGATACCCCAGTGATGTAAGTGATGACGAGTGGGCGTTCGTTGCCCCTTATCTCACGCTGATGACAGAAGATGCCCCTCAACGAGAACAAAGCCTGCGAGAAGTATTCAACGGCCTGAGATGGATAGTACGAAGTGGCGCTCATGGTGTCTACTCGCTTGTGGTTGGGTGGGGTGTGCAGTCCGCGCCGCAACCGAGCCTTGATAGAAGAAGTGGTGGACTTCATGACCTGTCAACTTCCATAAATGTGCTTTGCCATCGCCTTTGTTGCAGTTGTTGATAGCTGTAGATGGATTGGCCTCCTATGTAGGCGCGGTGCAACGGGCTTCCCGCTCCTGTGTGTACACTGGCAAACAAGGTAGACGATGCCTTGTGCCTTGGGAGGGGAGAGCACTAAAAAGTCGGGGTATAGCGGGGGAACACTTGCTATCCAAAGTTCAGACGTTCTCTGAATGCGCTCACGAAGGACGGTCGTTCGCAGCCAAATAGTTGCATGAGAGGCTCTTCTTATCCAAATACCCCCGACTTTTTAGTGCTCTCGCCTCTGGAGAGCACTAAAAAGTCGGGGATTCTCTTGCAGCAACCTGAGTGAGCTTGAACGAAGGTGCGTGAGTACGGGGTCCGGGCGGAACTTCGCCTGAGCCGCCAATCCGAATGCTGCCGATACGAACCGGACCTGGCTCCTGATGTCTCCTTTGGTTGTGCCGTGTACTTGCTCTTTGCGAAGTTGATGCATCGCCTCGTAGCCTTGAATGGTCCGCCATGCTGTATCAAATGAGCAGAGCCCCATTCCCGGATTTACCCTCCGTTTGATAAAGCGATGGTCCTGTTCAATCAAGTTGTTGAGATGCTTCACGGGTCGCCGCTCGCAGTCAGGTAGTAACGTACTTCTCTTCTTCAGTCTGCCTACAGCTTTGGGGTAAGCCGGATTTTTATCTACGTTGATCACTCGTGACTGCTCCCTGTTATGTGGTGCTGTATACTCTCTTATGGGAAGGTGCATACTGATATTCGACCATGCAAACCCACTTTGGCACAGCCCTGGAGAGATACCCGTGACCACTATACACCAATTAGATACACCGGCGCTGCTGGTTGACCTCCCGCGACTCAGGCGCAATATCGCGGGCATGCAGGCACTTTGTGACCGTAACGGCGTGTCGTTGCGGCCCCACACGAAGACGCACAAATCGCCGGTGATCGCGCGTATGCAGCTAGAGGCGGGTGCGCGTGGCATCACTGTGGCGAAAGTGGGCGAGGCCGAGGTGATGATAGCGGCGGGATTCGATGACCTGTTTATCGCTTACCCCCTGATTGGCGAAGCCAAGTACAGGCGGTTGCTGCCTCTGCTGGAAAGGGCGCGCCTGGCTGTGGCGGCGGACTCGCTTGAGGGTGTGGCGATGATGTCGGCCTTCTTTGGGACGCTTGGAGTGAAGTTGCCTGTACTGGTGGAAGTGGATACAGGCTTCCGGCGAACGGGCGCGTCGAACTCGGAGGAGGCGCTTGCCCTTGCGCGGGCCATAGATCAAGCTCCGGGCCTCTTCTTTGCCGGGCTGATGGAGTTTGGCGGCCATGCTTACAACGCTTGCTCGGAGGAGGACCGCCGCACGGTGGGACATGCCGAGGCTGCTACCTTGCTCAATGTGGCATCGCGTCTTGCCGATGCAGACTTGTCGCCAAATATCATTTCGACGGGTTCCACACCCTCTATGCCCTTCGTGGCCGAGGTCGCAGGCGTTACCGAAGCGCGGCCCGGCGTGTACGTGTTCGGCGACCTCAAACAAGCAGAATTGGGCACTGTGCTGCGCGAAGAGTGCGCGTTGACGGTGCTGGCTACCGTAGTGAGCATTCCCGTGCCGGGCCGCTACATACTGGACAGTGGCACCAAGTCCCTCTCCAGCGATCATTATGCCTCCTGGACCTATGGCGAGTTGAAAGACTATCCAGGCGTCAAAATCTCGCGGGCAAGCGAGGAGCATGGCATAATTGAGGGCAGCGACTTGCCCCTCCGCATTGGTGATAAGGTCGAGGTGCTGCCCAATCATGCCTGTGCCACCTGCAATATGCATGACGAACTATACGTGGTCGAAAATGGCGATTTGGTGGACGTATGGCCCGTGTTGGGGCGGGGAAAGTTCCGGTAGTACGGAGTATGGGCTAATGAACAATGACGGAATATTCGACTCAGTTGAGATACGAAGGGCGGCTCACGGACCGCCCTGCTCGCACCGGACCACTCTCTCGTTATTGGCCCTCGGTCCTCAGATATAGCATCCAGTAACCTTGCCACGTGCCATAGCGCGCGGCTAGTTGCTTCCCCGTCTCATCGGTCGCCGGTACGCCGTAGACCTGAGAAGCCGCTTGCAGCATGTGCTTCTCCGTGGCGGGCGCGCCTTCCATTCTCCCCAGCCCACGCACGAGCACGAATTGCGCCGACCACTCTCCTATGCCCCTTATGCCCCGCAGCCACGCTACTACCTGCTCGTAGTCGCCGGTGCGTAGCCACTGCTCGTCTACCCGGCTGAAAGCTTGCGCCACTGCCGCCAGATAGGATGACTTCTGGCTGTTGCCGGTCAGGGCGGTAAGTTCCTCCACCGTGGCGCGGGCCAACTGAGCGGCTTCGGGGAAGGCTTGGTAGACGTGTCCTTCCACCTGGAGGCTTCCGCCGAACTGCTCTACCAGCCGCCGCTTCATCGAGCGCGCTGCGGGTATCGCCATTCGCTGCGTGAGTACCGCCCAGCAGGTGTTCTCAAAGGGGGTGAGGAACTTTAATTGGTGGAAGCCGTAGAGTTTACGGACCACCTCGTGAAAGGGTGGGTCGTCTTTGGCAAGCCGGTAGAACGGCCCCAGATCGTCGTCAAGGCTCAAGTAGAAGCGGATGCGGTCAATGGCTGCGGCCCTTGTCTCGAGGCTTAGAGGCTCATCCGAAAAGAGGGTGTAGCGGAGGGCAGCGTTCTGCCCTCCCTCTTCCTCAGCCACCCGAAAGACGAGCGGCTTCCCATCTATCATCACGGCCTTGGTCAACTCGCCCCCGCCCGCCCTTTGCTCGCCCATCGTGGGGGTGAAGGCTTCTATAAAGTGGAGCGTCTGCGCGAAGCTAAACGGCTGTTTTGGGTGGAGCGTGCCCTCGCTGATGTGCAACTTCTGGAGTGTCGTCATACTAGCGGTCCACCAATTTGTAGACGTTGATCAGGTGGCCATCAGGGTCGAGGGCGTTGAAGGTGCGGCCAAAAGGCTTATCGTGCGGCTCGTTAAGGAGGTTCACGCCAACTGCTTTCCACGCCTCCCAGATGGCGTCCACATCATCCACCTCAAAGCCGACCTCCACACCGCCCGGCGCCGTGTTGATCCCGGCATCTGCCGTGTTCGCCGCCTGCAACAAAAGGGCGCATCCCCCCGTTTGCAGCCAGACAAATCTAGGGGTAGATTGCTCCTCGTCAGCCTCTATGCCCAGCTTTTCGATGTAGAACTGCCTCGAGGTCGGGATGTCACAAACGAACAGGTTGATAGTAGTGAGCTTGTATTTCACTTTGTATTCCTCCTAGAGGGTTGTATAAGTTTCAATTCACGCCCTTATTGTAGCTACTCCCTGTGACAACCCTATGTCAGTAGCTCTCGTAGAAATCCGCGATTTTCTCTATTTCCTCCTTAATCAGCCTTTGCAGCGACCCCGGCTCCAGCACCCTGACGTGCCTGCCCCAACCCAGCAGCCAGCCCAGCACCTCCCGTTCGTGCCGCACCCGCAGCGTTACTAGCAGCCCCTCCGGCCTGTTCTCCGCCCCGACCGTGAAAAATGAGGGCGCCTCCTGCACCCACCGGGCTACCTCCTTGTCAAAGAGCGCGCGCACGACTGTAGTCATGCTCTCCTGCTCACGCACGCCGAGCGTGAACCCTTTCGGCCTGCTGAACGTCTCGGCCAGAACCGCCAACCTTTCGGCACGATCCAACTTGAAAGTACGCACGGCGCGCCGCGCGTGGTCGTAGGCCACCATGTACCAACTGCCGCTAACGTGGAGGAGGCCATAGGGGTCGGCCTTGCGTTGCTCTCCTTCTGCCCCACTGCCTTGCCTATTCGCCGCCTCGCCTTTTTGCCTGTAGCGCACATAGTAGTCGAAGAGGACGGTGTGCTGCTCCACTATGGCCCGGCGCACTCGCGCGAGCATGGCTGTTTGCGCGTTGTCCCCGCCCCCGCCCGGCACGACAAAGAGGATGCTTGATTGCAAGTAACCCACCTCCTCGCGCAGCCGCTCCGGTAGCACACCAGCTATCTTGCGTCCCGCCGATTGTGCAGCCTCGCGGTACTGAGCGTCGAAGCTGGCTCGCATAAGATCACTACCCAGCAAGAGCATAATCGCCTCGTCCGCCGTAAAGCTCAGTGGCGGCAGGAAATAGCCCTCCACCAGCATATACC
>JBBSIK010000059.1:0-10181 GCA_038232115.1 Chloroflexia bacterium | reverse complement strand
TACCTACTCAGTCGCCGCAGGGCGACTTTGTAATCGTTGCCCGTGGTTTCAACCGCCGGGTGCTATGCAGACAACTATGCAGAGATGAGTAATTACAGAGGAATAAGGGCTTTACGCAACGCAAGAAGGAAGCATATTATCCCTGCCCGCTTGTTGATTCAGCGAGTACACAGGCGTTAAACATCCAAAGGACCTCGCACAAGGGCAGCACTTCAAGGCACCAACAACGTAAAACCGTAGTTCGATGTCTCCTTATTCCCCGATACCCCAGGCCAGCCGACCACAAGCACGAGGATGTACTTGCCTGACGCTAGCGAGGAGGGCAGCGACACGCTGAACGGGCGGCCTGGTATGTCGCCTGTGGAGAAGACGGGTTGGCCCTTCGGGTTGAAGTAAAGCGTGCCGTTGGAGATGGTGCCCCGGCTGGATGGGTCGTCGGGGTAGGCGTATAGCTGGCCTGAAAAGGAGAGCGGTGTAAGTCCTGTCTCCGGGTCGGGGCCAATCTGTGAGCGCAAACCAAGCACCTCGCCCGGCACAACATGGGGTGCGTCCCCCGGCAGAGGCACGCCTATGGCAGCAACGCACCGGCCCTGCCAACAGTAGTCGCCAACGCCGCCCGTTTGCTCCCCTGATCGCGCAAGCACGCTGAGATCGGGAGGACCACGGACCTCCGGTGGCGACCCCGTAGCGTCGAACGGCTGCGCTACTGAGGCCACCACCTTGCCTTTGTCGGACACGTCGGCGAACAACCATAACGGTGCGGCAGGCAGGCCGTTAGCTGGGGGCAACTTCAACAGAGCATAGAGATTGCCGCGGCTGTCCGACTTCGCGCGGCCAAGCTGAGGGCCGCTGTCTTTATCCAGGTGGCGTACTGTGAAAACAACCTGACCTTCCCCCGGCCATCCTGTGCCGGTCACACGGATGCTTTTCCTGTCAGGCTGTAACGCGTAGCCGAACTGTGCTCCCGTTCTTGATACGGAAAGCAGTTGCATAGCAGCTACGGAGACTTTGCCGCCAGAAAGCGTACCGTCCACACTCACCGACATACCTGGCTGGAGAACGGAAGGCTGGGCCGCGTTGCCCTCGCTATAACGCAGATTCGCCGAAGCGGGCATACTGAGCACCCATTCTTTGCCGTCGCGGGCGGTGGCAAGCAAGGAGTAAGCGTCAGGCTCAAGTAGAGCTACTTCGGAGAGCACGCCTTCTATATGAACGGGGCCTGCCGCGACTTTGCCCGCCACCGGCAAAGCCGTCCTCGCTGCGGGACTCGCAGCCGCCACTCTGACGTTGGCTCCCGCCCCAAGCGCCCCTTGTAGCTCAGGCTTCACGGGCAGGAGCAGACTAAAGCGCCCATCGGTGTCCGGTTGCGTATCAAGCGGCCCGGCCAGGGGCACATCACTCCCGGCAAGGTCCACATGCACGCTCACTGTGCCTGCGTTGGGCCAGTTCCAGCCGCGCACCGACAGTCCAGAGGGCGTCAATTCAGCCGAAACCGCCGGGTCCGGTGCATTGTTGCCGTAGCGCCAGTCGAAGTAGGCCCGGCCCACGTTCGCCATCTCGACGCGCCAAGGTGGGGCGTTCGACGGATTGTAGGTCAGGGCGCGCCGCTCGTAAAGCTGCACCAGCACGCGGGCAGGCGTTCCGGCCACCAGCACATCAGCCCAGTAAGCCTCAGTGATAGGACGCCCCAGCACGAAAAGTGGGTCCATCAACGGTGCCTGCACCAAACGTCCACCACTGAGCACAAGTCCTTGCTGCTGCGCCCAATCCACGAACACAGCAGGAATATTGTGCTGTGAGATGGTGTCGTACTGCGTCAACCCTACTACCTTGGGGTCCGAGGGCGCATCGTTGCCAACCAATGCAGTAACGCTCCCCTCCTTGCCGATGAGCTGCCGGACCAGACTGCCTATCGCTTTTGGCGTTAGGGCGGTAAGTGCGGCGAATGCGCCATAGCTGGGTGCCTCTGGGCTGCCGGGATCGCCTGCCACGAGGACATTTGCGGGCTGCCTGATCTCGAAGGTAGTATTGCCGGTCTGCACCCGTCCCGTTACCATTTCGCTGACCAGGAGGCCGCTCGTCACGAACCAGTTAGAGTTGCGGTCGGCTGAAGGGTCATTCTCCTCCATGCGCGCCTTATCCATGTATTCTACCAGCCTGCGCCCTGTACCAGATTCGACATAGGCCTCGTTTGCCACCGCGAACGGTTGAGGCCCCCACAGCCACGAGCGTGCCGCCGACCCCGCCGCCACCGGTACATCGGCCCTCAACCAAACATTGTAGAACGCACTGTCGGCTTGCCACACGTCCGGCCAGGCCAATCCGGCAGCCCTGCTTACCACCGGAACTGCGGCAGTAGAAACGATCTGGCCCAAAATAAAAAATGAGAGGATAAATACAAGAACCGGCTTATTTTTCATACAACTCTTCCTATCATGGTTGGAGACTCGCGTTGGCAGAGTGCGGCGATGCACAGACTCTCGCGGCGGCACTGCAACGCGGCACGGGCGACACGTAGAGTGTCACTCATCGCATACAATATATCAATATCACACCTGCCGCAGGTTTTTGCACGGCCCATACCCGTATGCTATAATTCGCATTGCCACGCAAGATCGTCGTTTATGTATCCTTATGTCCTCAGTGCGCATGCAAAGCAGAACCGCGCCTATACAGGAGCACGCTATGATAGATTATAGCGGCACGAACCGGGTGGATTACGAAGATGTGCTTCGCGCTATCGGATTTTTCGTAGACCAGAACAACATCAAGGAAGTCTGCATAGTCGAGTTGAAGGAAGGCATACTCGTGCGGGGCGTGCGCTATTCGGCGGATCGCTCAGGCTATCAAACTATCTCCGAGACCTTCCTCTTCACCAACGAAGACCTGGAAAAGGTACTGGAAGACGCATACAAGCGACGCACCGGCCCCGCCAAGGGAGGTCTATTCCGGCTCAAGCCACAGGGAGAACAGAGTGGCAACGAGGGCAGATGACGGCAGACGAGGACACTATCTGAATGTATAAAGGCCTCACCGTATCGGTGGTTATACCCTGCTTCAACGAGGAGCACGGTATAGCTGCTGTCCTCAAATCTATGCCCGAATACGTGGACCAGATAGTTGTGGTGGACAACAATTCCACCGACGAGACAGGCCGCATCGCGCGCGAGTTGGGGGCGCAGGTGGTTTTTGAGACAAAGAAGGGCTACGGCAACGCCTATAAAGCCGGCTTCCCACTCGCTCATGCCGACATCGTGGCTACAGCAGACGGTGATGGCACCTATCCCACTCACTCCATCGGCCCCATCATCGACTATATGCGCGAGAAGAAGCTCGATTTCGTCTCGGCAAGTCGCTTCCCATTGAAAGACCCTGACGCGATGCGCTTTCGCAACCTGTTGGGGAACATGATCCTCACCTGGACCGTGCGCGTACTCTGGCTCAGGTGGATAGCCGACTCGCAGTCAGGCATGTGGGTGATGACACGCGATGCCCTGAGCAAGCTGCGACTCAAGAGCGACGGTATGCCATTCTCCGAAGAGATCAAGTTGGAAGCTATCGAGAACAGGGACCTCCGTTTCGGCGAGTACCACGTCCATTACAGCGAGCGCATCGGCGAGACAAAGCTCTTCCCCTGGCATGACGGGGTGGAAAACCTCGTTTACCTGTTCAAGCGGCGTATCAAGGGCACCCGCATGGAAAGGCTGTTGCGGCGGCTGAACAGCAGCAAGAGTCCCGTCCGCACCGAAACGCAGCAGGAAAACCCTCCGCTATGACCTTATCCAAGTCACGTGTCACGGCAGGCATAAGCTCCACAGGCCCCATGCGCATCTTCCGCGTATGCGAACTCACACGTTATCTTAAGAACCTGCTCGAAGGCGACGAAGAGTTATACGACTGCTGGATAGCGGGCGAGGTATCAAACGTTTCGCAGACGGCTACGGGACATTTCTTCTTCACAGTGAAAGAGCGGGACGCGCAGATGAGATGCGTCCTATTCAGCAAGCAGGCGCTCTGGCAGACTGTGCTCCCGCAGAACGGGGTAGCGGTGCTGGCCCACGGCTACGTATCGATGTATGAGACGACGGGCAACATGCAGTTCTACGTCGACACGCTCCAGGAAGAAGGTCAGGGCGTACTTTACCTGGCATACGAACAGCTAAAGGCGCAACTCGAAGCCCAAGGCCTCTTTGCCGAGGAACGCAAGCGCTCTCTCCCCCCGCTGCCTCGGCGCATCGGCATAGTCACTTCGCCTCAAGCGGCAGCCCTCCAGGACATACTGAACGTGCTTGGCCGCCGTTATCCCATAGCCGAGGTTGTGCTTTCGCCCACACAGGTGCAGGGCGATGGTGCCGCTCGGCAGATCGCAAGCGCTATATTCGCGCTCAACTCGCTCGAAGAAGACGAGGCGGTGGACCTCATCATTGTGGCGCGCGGTGGCGGCTCCATCGAGGAGCTTTGGGCCTTCAACGAGGAGATCGTGGCGCGGGCAGTATACGCCTCCCATGTGCCTATAGTGAGCGGCGTGGGACACGAGACGGATGTTACTATTATAGACTACGTAACCGACCTGCGCGCACCCACCCCGTCCGCCGCCGCCGAACTAGCCACGCCTGACATGCTGGACCTCATGGCAACGGTTGACATGTGGCGTCGCCTGCTGGTGAGCGACATGCAGGGCAGGCTGGCAGTCGCGTGGGACGAGATCGAGTCCGAGCGCGATCAGTTAGAGCGCCTTTCACCCTTGTGGCAGGTGAGCAATGACCGCCAGCAGTTGAACACGATGCGTAACTCGATGACTACCTACTTGCAGCACCGCCTCGCCATTGAACAGGAGCGGGTCAAGAGCGCGAAAGAGAGACTAGATGCCCTGTCGCCATTGCAGATACTCAAGCGCGGCTACGCTATCGTGCGCGACCTCAACACAGGCGTGGTGGTAAGCAGCCTCCAGGATGCGCAGGCGGGGCACCTACTGGAGATACGAGTAGCAGATGGAGCGTTCGGCGCACGTATGGCGCAAAGCGGGGTAGCAGAGCGCGGCGAAGAGTTCAGAGCAGAAGCAGGCAGAGAGGAATAAAGATGATGGCACAGGAACGCAAGAATGGGCCAGCAGTGGCGCACGGCAACAACGGCGCAACCTTTGAGCAACAGTTCAGTCACTTGCAGGAGGTCGTGCAGAAGCTGAGCGGCGGTAATTTGACGCTGCAAGAAGCCCTGTCGTCCTTTGAAGAAGGTATGGCTCTAGCGGATAGTTGCGGTACGATGCTGGAGGAGGCCGAGTTGCGCGTGCAACAGGTGAGTGAACGCGCGCTTCGCATTGGGCAGGCCTCAGTGCTGGACATAGATACTGCCATGCGTGTACTTCCCGCAGAAGCAGACGGCGAAATGCTGACATTCGAGGTCGAGAGCTACGAGAGCACCCTGGTATTCGAGGCACCCGAAGCCGCTAGCTCCACTGCGCAGAACAAACAACCGGAAAAGAAGCAGACCCCTGATAAGGCCCCAACACCCATCACTCATCACCCATCGCTCTACCCGCCGCTCGATCCGCTGTTCGATGAGGACGATTGAGCCTTGCTGATAGATATCCTCTCGCTCTTCCCGGAGATGTTCCCCGGCGTGCTGGGTGCGAGTATCTTCAAGCGCGGCATGGATGCCGGACACATTCAGGTACGCCTCCATAACATCAGGCACTACGCCACGGACAAGCACCACACTGTGGACGACTATCCTTACGGTGGTGGGGCAGGCATGGTAATGAAGGTCGGACCACTCTACCGAGCCGCCGAGTGGGTCTATTCCCTCACTGATACGGCGCAGGGCCTCACCCTGTACGAACCGCCACAGAAGGCGCTGGAAAGCCCTTCCCCGCCCATACCATCACCGGCCGAAACACCCATCATCCTGATGAGTCCTCAAGGCAGGCTCTTTTCTCATGTCGTAGCAGAAGAACTAGCTCAACACCCACGCCTGATCCTTCTTTGCGGCCACTACGAGGGCGTAGATGAGCGTGTACGGGAGCAGCTGATAACAGATGAGATCAGCATAGGCGACTATGTGCTTACAGGGGGCGAACTCGCGGCGATGGCGGTAGCGGATGCCGTGGCCCGCCAGATACCGGGCGTGCTATCCGAAGGCTCGGCCCACGACGAATCCCACGCCAGGGGTTTACTTGAATATCCGCAGTACACCCGCCCCGCCGACTTTAGAGGCTGGACTATACCCCCCATCCTGGTGAGCGGCCACCACGCTCAGGTCGAAGCATGGCGTCGCCGCGAAGCCCTCCGTGCCACATTCAAGTATCGGCCCGACCTGCTGAAAGATGCTCGGTTGAGTAAGCAGGAGCAAGATTGGCTTGAGGAACTGAAGGGTGGAACGTGAAACGTGAATGCCTTGCTAAACATAGATACTGGTATCTGCTAGCCTCTCTTTAGTAAGTCGCTTCATGTTTCACTCCTCACCTGACCGTCCAACCAATCACCCCCTGCAAACCCGACCGGTCGCCATCGGCCTCAAAGAGCCACGTGCCGAGAGGTGCTGCCGGGAAGGCCTGGGCGGGCACGAGGGTTATACTCAGCTTGCCTGCTGCATCGGCGGAGTAGAGGCCATTGTTGGAACCCGCCGGGTAGACTACCGCACCTGTTGGATCAGTGAACTTAGCATGGATAGGTTCGCCAGACGCGAGGTTGGCGACAGTGAAGGTGAATTGGGCGTCAGGCGGGCCATAACCGGGGCGCACTGAGAGAAGCAGCCCCAAGGGCTGCTCGGTGCCTACTGCCGGCAGCGTAGCATAGGGTGTCACGGTGGCCTGTGGCCTGGGTGTGGCCGTCCTGGTGCGCGTGGCTGTTGGACTTGAGACCCTCGACGTTGGTTGTGCCGTCCTCGCGCCCGTGGGCGTAGCTACCGCTTTTGTTGCAGGGACAGTCGCGCTTGCGCCAGGGGCCACAAGAGAGAAGTATGCTACTGACTCGTGGTTGCTGCCTTTGCCATGGAAGGTGATCGCCCATAGCCCGGCTGCGAGACCTACTGTGGGAACTTGCACGCTGAAAGCCTTACCGTCCGGCCCCGCCTTCAGGTTGATGCGAGCATCCCTGGCCGACGTATCGGGTGCGGTGAACCAGGATACTATATCCTCGCCCGGTCGAAACCCTGAGAGCGATATTTCCAGGGTAGCGCCAGATTCAGCTATCGGAGTGCCTACCGAGGCGTCAATAGAGGAAGGCACCGACAACGAGGCAGATGCGGGCGCGGCGAGGGGCGCAAGAGGCGTAGGCAATGCGCCACCGTATATCCAGCGGTAGTAGTGCTGACCCACGTTGCCCATTTGCACCTGCCAACCCTTATCGAAGGCGGGCACGTACACCAGTGTTCGTCGCTCATATAGCTGCACCAGCACATCGTTGTAGATGCCGCCGATCTTCACACGCGTCCAGTACGGCTCGCTTATTGGATAGCCCATGGCGAACACCCAGTTGGCAAGGGCCTGATTCTGTTGCAACACGCCATTCTGCTGCACCACGCCTGTGAGATTGAGGAAATCCCACATCGCCTGCGCGATGTTGTGGCCCGTAGCATCGCTGTACGCCGCCAACTTCGCGCCTGGATACATGCCCAGTGCGGCGTTAGCCCCAACTTGCCCCGCCCGCGTGAGAGTAGACGTGACTGCCTGACCCGTCAGCTTAGTAGCGCGATTGGCTCCAGGCACGCCTATGGAACTGACGGTACGGAAAGACGTGTAAGTTGGCGCGTCAGGGTCGGCGGCAAGTCCGTCTCCGGCAACAGCGATCTCGGCGGGCTTCCTTACGTTAAAGTCCTTGTCGCCCAGTTGCTGCTTGCCCGACACCATCTCCACGACCAGCAGCCCGGTGGTGACATACCAGTCGCTGTTCTTGTCGCCACCTGGATTGTTGATCTCCATGCGCGCTTTGTCGAAGTATTGCACCAGGCGCATGCCGTTCTTCGCGCCTGAGTAAGGCTCGTTGAGCGTTTGCCCCGGCTGCGGCCCCCAGTACCAGGTACGATGCGCCTGACCTTGCAAGACGGGCGCGTCGGTACGCTCCCATATGCCCTGGAAAGTCGGGTCGGCAAACCCTATGGGCGCCGAAGACGCGAGAACACCACCTATGGACAGAAGAGGCGGCAGGCAAATAGCAAGCAGCAGCCAACGCGAAATCCGGTGGCGCGGAAAAGAAGTAGTGGGAGGTATGTCCACGTACCCAGTCTAGCACGGAGGCTTTCAGGTTGTCAACGAGTGGCAGAGTAAGTGTTCAGTCTCAAAGTTGAGGAAGCGTCTCAGGGTAGGTGCCTTGCATATAGCAATACACAAATCAGGAGGGTATACAGGTGGCAAACGCAGCACATGTGGCGGCCTGGCTAGGACCAGCTTAGAGGTGTATATTTAAGTTACGTGGATTGCCATTTAAGATGGAGGTACGTGCGTTGAAAAGAAAAGAGAAGCAAAGACTGGAGCAAATTGTTCGTGAAGAGGGTCACACCAACCTTAACAACTTTTGGACGCACCTTAGTAACGAGCGCGATAGAGGGACCGCGCTTATCGCAGGTGCCTACTTGGATACGCAGCTTGAGTATATGCTTAGAGACTTCCTCGTAGAGGACAAGAAAGAAGTTGAGCAGCTCTTTGAGGTGGCTGGCCCATTAGCGACGTTTTCGGCAAAGATTCGCATGGCCTACACCCTAGCTCTGATTGCACCGTATGAGTTCCAGGACTTAACAACTATACGGAACATCAGAAATAGGTTTGCACATAGTCTAGAACCCCTCACATTTGACGATCAAGACGTAGGGGCCGAGTGCAAAAAGCTGCAGATGCACTTTGTGGTGAAGGACCCAATTGAAGAGGAAAAGCCAAAGACGAATCGTACTCTGTTCATAGAGGCGACAGTGATTGCGTCAATTAGGTTTTCGAGAGTGCTCAAGGCCGAAGAGGAAGCGCCCAGAAGGAAGTGGACTGGGGAAACTAATCCTGTTATGGAGATTGAATATGCCTAGGAGCCAGAGCGTCTATGGGCGGCGAACGGAGCACCCCTTGCGGTCCCTGTAAAATCCACTTCTCTTGTTTTATTCTTGTTATCGGTCTCTTTTTATTCTTTTTATTGAGGCAATCTGCTCCTTGTACTTAGCGTGGAAATGAAAAAGGAGCCTCTGGGGCTCCCGATGTGTTCTGCTCTGTCTGTTCAGGCCGTATGGAAGGGGTTGCGTTGTGACCAGTTGAGGAAGTGTCGCAGGGGCAGGTCCCTGTGCTATTGGCCTAACAGAGTGCCTGTAGCGAGTGCGCCCGGGAACTAAAGTCGCGGGCTACAAGTTACCAAGTCCGCGTAGGCGGACTTGATTGGGTAACAAAATGAGACGTTAGCCACAAATAGGGGCGTGAGCAGTCCGCGTAGGCGGACTTTCGTCTGCATAGCCCGTGACTTTAGTCGCTGGGCGGTCTTGGACTGGTCTCCTATATCGAATTGGTGGGTACACATGCCACAGGAGCCTGCCCCTACAACATCCCTACTCTGAACACTTACGCAGCAGAATAGAAAAAGGACCAGATCTGCTAACCCTGGCCCTTCACTGAATACTCTTTCGTCAGGGCGCTAGCCAGCCGTTGAGCTTGACCATCTCCACGCCGAGAAGGCCGAGCAGTACCTCGTTGGGAGTGCCTTTGAACTCAGGGTGGTACTCGAAGCGATTGCGCTCGAAATACTGCACCAGATAACCGTTCTCCATCAACTCCTCGGATATAGGATAGCCGAAGATAGGAAGACCACCGTGCGACTGCCAGTACTTGAGGAATGGCCCGCTCAAGGAGTGCTGAGTCTCTTTGAAGTACGCCTGGTCATTCGTGCTCTGGAAGGCAGTGCCCGGCGGGAAGTTGCGCCCGCGCGTAAGGTCGTTACCGAGTAGGCCCATGAGCACTTCGTTCCTGGTGCCTGCAAACTCAGGGTGGTACTCGAAGCGGTTGCGCTCGAAATACTGCACCGCATAGGTCTTACCGTCGGTGGCGCTCACCTCCTGGTACTCCTCCGACAGAGGGAAGCCGAAGATAGGCAGGCCGCCATTGGCTTGCCAGAACTTCAAGAACGACCCTTTCAGCGTATGCCCCACCTGCGGGAAGAAGAGTTGAGCGGCTGTGTTGCTTACGGGAGACACGCGATCAAAGGCCCTGGGCTTGG
>JBBSIK010000058.1:0-10231 GCA_038232115.1 Chloroflexia bacterium | reverse complement strand
CACGACCGGCATCATTTACGTCAACGCAGGCACGATAGGCGCTGAGATTCAGCTACCCTTTGGTGGTACACGAGGCACCGGCAACGGCCACCGCGAGGCAGGCCAGGCGGGTCTCGACGTATTCACCGAGTGGAAGACGCTGTATATAGACTATTCGGGCAAGCTCCAGCGCGCTCAGATAGACCTCGAAGAAGCATAGCGTTCGGCCTGGGACGATGGGCGATGGCCTTTGTGCTACACTCGCCCATCGTCCTCTTTGGCATACACCCACCCTTGTGCTATACTTAACAGTATTGAGCCGCGCGGAACAGGTGTCTGAAGTTCCTCACCGCGGAGCCAGCAAAAGAGTTGAGGAGAGCTAGATGGCCGGCGATAGCAGCCAGGAGACACCGCAGTCTCCAGAAGAGCAACCCGCGTATGTCAGGCAGGAGCTTGACCAGGAAGATATTAGCCACGAAGGCGATTACCGCCAGCCTGACCCCTCTTCATCGGAGAGCGCCAGTATGCACATGGGGGCAGTTGATACTGAGGTGGTGCCCGTAACACCCCCCATGTCGGGTCCCGCCGATCTCGTTGGCGAGCATAACGAGAACGCTCAAGGCAACGAAACAGGGCACACACAGACCGGCGGGGAAACAGTTGATCCTCGTGACGAACTTACTCCCGGCTAATTGATGTCAGCGTAGACTCTTTGGATTGAAGCCTTAAACACGGAGGGAGATGATCTTATGGGCACGTTAGACGTGCTAGAGCAGCCCGCATCGCAGGCTCAACAAAGCAGAGACGAAGTCGTCAATGATTTCTCCATAGTCATAGCGACGGTAAACGGCTCAGGTAGCCAGACGGCCAACGGATTGCTGGCGCGCGCGGCCTTCAAGATGGGCATACCGGTTAGCCCGAAAAATCTGTTCCCCTCTAACATTTCCGGCCTGCCCACCTGGTATAACATCCGCCTGAGCAAGTACGGTTACACAGCGCGTCGAGATGCCGCCGAACTCCTCGTGGCGTTCAATCCCGCGACCGCACAGGAGGACTACGCTTCTCTGCCACCTGGCGGTGTTGTGCTCCACCCGGACGACCTCAAGTTCCTCAACCCTCGCAGTGATGTTGTGGATTATCCTCTGCCGGTTAAGGAACTGATGAAAAAGGCCGAAGTGGATCCCAAGCTGCGCGACCACGTTGCCAACATGGTGTATGTCGGCGGCCTGGCATTTCTGCTCGGTATAGACGTTCCGATGCTTGAGGAAGGGCTGGCGCATCATTTCAAGGGTAAGATGAAGGCCGTTGAGATGAACATGAACATCGTCCGGCTCACTATCGAGTGGGCGCGGGAGAACGTCACCAAGCGCGACCCGTATCGCATGGAGCCGATGGACGCCAATAAGGGCCTCATCATGGTTGAGGGCAACACGGCGGGCGGTCTTGGCGCGATCTTCGGCGGCGTCACGGTCGTTGCCTGGTACCCGATCACACCCTCCACCAGCCTGGTTGACGCTCTCAGTTCCTACATCCCCAGCTTACGCCCTTCCACTGTGGAAGGTGAGCAGCCATTCGCCATAATCCAGGCGGAGGACGAGCTTGCCGCTATCGGCATGGTCCTCGGGGCAGGCTGGGCGGGGGCGCGCGCCATGACCGCTACGTCGGGGCCTGGCATCTCCCTCATGACCGAATTCGCAGGCATGGGCTACTTCGCTGAGATTCCGGGCGTTATCTGGGACATCCAGCGCGTCGGCCCCAGCACTGGCCTGCCCACCCGCACCTCCCAGGGTGACTTACTCTCGACCTATTTCCTGGGCCACGGCGACACACGCCAGATCGTACTGCTACCTGGCTCTGTGAAAGATTGCTTTGAGTTCGGCTGGCGTTCCTTCGATCTCGCCGAGAGGTTGCAAACGCCCGTGTTTGTGTTGAGTGACCTCGATTTGGGCATGAACGTCTGGATGACCAAACCCTTCGACTACCCAGAGCAGTCTATGGACCGTGGCAAGGTGCTTACTGCGGAAGACCTGACTGAACTGGATAGCTGGGCCAGGTACGCGGACGTGGATGGCGATGGTATCCCCTATCGCACGCTCCCCGGCAACAAGAATCCAATGTCGGCCTACTTCACTCGCGGCACCGGCCACAACGAGAAAGCCGTCTACAGCGAGCGTCCCGACGATTGGCAGAATAATCTGCTAAGGCTGGAACGCAAGCATGAGACGGCCCGCAATCTTGTGCCGAAGCCCCGAGTTGACCAGCGAGAGGGTACTGAAATAGGCATTATCGCGTATGGTTCCACCGACGATGCGATCCAGGAAGCGCGCGACCTGCTACGCGCACAGGGCGTTGAGACGAGCTATATACAGGTGCGCGCTCTGCCTATGGAACAGACGCTCTTCAACTTTGTGAACGCCCACGAGCGGCTCTACGTCGTTGAATTGAATGTCGAGGCTCAACTCCGCTCGCTCATCAGGTTGGAGATGCCGGCACGCGCCACGAACCTTATGTCAATTGCTCATCTGGACGGCTTGCCACTCACCGCGAGTTATGTCAGAAACGCCATTCTGAAAATGGAGCAGAAGTAACATGGTAGCTACTACACCAAGACCCGACCGCAGCGAAAAGCTCAATCTGGTAGGACTGGAGAAGGGCGACTATAAAGGCAATCCTTCTACCCTCTGCCAGGGCTGCGGCCACGACTCGATCTCCAGCCAGATCATCAACGTGGCGTTCGAGCTATCGCTGAAACCCTACGAAATAATTAAGATGAGCGGTATCGGCTGCTCGTCCAAATCTCCTGCCTACTTTATGAACCGCTCGCACGGCTTCAACGCCTTGCACGGCCGCATGCCCTCTGTTGTAACAGGGGCATCCCTCGCGAACAGGAGCGTGCTGCCCATCGCGGTTAGCGGCGATGGCGATACCGGCTCTATCGGCCTCGGACAGTACAAGCATATCCTGCGCCGCAACGTGCCGATGGTCTACATCATCGAAAACAACGGCGTATATGGTCTCACAAAGGGCCAGTTCTCAGCGACCGCTGATATGGGCCAGAAGCTCAAATACGCGGGCACCAACGAATTGCCACCGATTGACCTGTGCATGGAGGCCATCACCTCCAGCTGTGGCTTCGTGGCCCGCTCCTTTGCCGGCGATGCCAAGCAGGTGCGCGAGCTGCTCAAGGCCGCCATCAGCTACGAAGGTACGGCAGTGCTCGACATCATCAGCCCCTGTGTGACCTTCAACAACCACGAAGAGTCGACCAAGAGCTACCCCTATGGCAAGGCACACGAAGAGCGTCTGCACGATATTACGTTCGTCCAGGCCTACGATGAGATCCAGGTGGACTATGAGCCTGGCACGCAGATAGACGTGAAGCTGCATGACGGCCCGACGATCCAGCTCAAGAAGCTCGACCGCGAATACGACCCCACCAGCAAGCTCGACGCGATGAGGCTGTTGATGGAGGCTGAAGACAAGCAAGAATTCATCACAGGCCTGATCTACATCAACCAGGAGCGCGGTACCCTGCACGACACTGCTCACCTCCCGCAGACTCCACTGGCGCATCTTTCCGAGAGCCAGCTTCGCCCGCCTAAAGAGGCCCTCGACAAGCTCATGGCTTCGATGATGTAGGGACCTAATGCGTAATGTGTAACACATAAAGAGACGGAAACGCACATACGCGAAGAACGCAAAGGATGCGCAAAGGTTAAGAAGGTTTATGTATTACGCGATATGCCTCAGCGAGCGCAGGAGGATGCTATGCAGCAGGGCAGAACTACTCTGGCGACCTTCTACAAGGGATGGGACGAGTATCAGCGGATGCTTGTCAAAGTGGTCGCCCCTCTATCTGCCGAGCAACTCGCCCTCAAAGCCTCTTCGACCCTACGCCCTGCATGGTTGATAGCGGCACATATCGTTGGCACCCGCGTGGGCTGGTTTCAAGGCTGGATGGGTGAGGGCGATCCGGAGTTGGTGGCCTTCGACTCGTGGGACGAAGATGGAGCGCCGCCTCGCACTGCCGCTGAACTGGTCCGGGGTCTGGAGGCTACCTGGACGATGATCCAGGGCTGTCTCGACCGCTGGACGCCAGCCATGCTCGACGACCCGATCACTCGCATGCGGCGTGACAAGGACGTGACCTTTACCCGCCAATGGATTATCTGGCACGTCATCGAGCACGACATGCATCATGGTGGCGAGCTTTTCCTCACGCTCGGCGCGCATGGTCTCTCCACGCCGGACTTCTAGCAACTCCTATCCTATATTCAAGAAGGCACTTTGGAACAGAGCAAATCCAACTATCGCGCATACGTATGTTGTGGGCACAACTGCGGTCCCAAAGGGTCCGTGAGGCTGCTGCATGAGCTTGAGGCTGAGGTCGAGAGGCAGCATATAGGAGATTATGTAAGCGTGCTGCCGACGGGGTGCCAATCACACTGCGAGTCCGGGCCGACGATGGTGGTATATCCTGGGCCTGTGTACTACCAGGAGGTAGACGCGCAGCGCCTGGAACGGATCGTAGCTGAGCACTTTGTGGGAGACACGCCGGTGGAAGAGTACTTCTGGCGTGGATACGGCGCATTATGGAAGCGTCCAGCGTGGCAGTCCAGGGCCGCGTTGCCACCGCAAGCGCCTCCTCGAACTACAGCAACCCTGAGCCAACCACATGCGAAGAAAGGGTCACGGAAGCGACCCACCCATGAGGAACCCGACGATTTCAAGTGGTAGAGGGCCGCTCGGACGGCTCTCTACGAGGGTTTGTACGTAGCCTCGGAACGGGCACGCGGCAATAAGGCGTCCGGCACCTCCAGGGTTGCCGCCTCATCGTGTGGGTCCGTGGTTGAGAACGGTGTGGCAAGCTCAGCGAGGAGTGACAGGCTCAGGAGTGCTAGAACGAACTGGTAGGGCACCTGGAGCGTATATCCAGCATACAGCAGCAGCAGGAGGCCAAAGCCCACATTGGGGTTAGCCCAGGCCGCCCGTAATCCACGCGAAAAGCAGGTCAGAACCGAGTACAGGAAGGCGAGCAGAGCCAGCGTATACACGGGCCAGGGCAAGAAGAGGTTGAAGCCCAGCGACCAGATAGCGAATACCCCCGAAAAGCCCTGGTTGAGCACGGCATCGGCTATATTTCCCGCCGAGAATAGAGCTGCCACAATGACCGGCAATATCCAACGGGCGGCATGTCGCCATTGGCCGTGCGGTACCGCAATCGCGGCGAAGAACGCGAAGGGGGCCGCCACAGCCGCAATCTCACCTAGGTTCAGGAAAAGCACAGGGGCACCCAGCAGAGGCACTCCCATACCCGCGAGCGCCTCCTGCAAGACAAAGTAAAACCAACCCGAATAGCCCAACGCCACCAGTAGCACACCCACGCGAATGGAGAGGCTGCGCTCGCGACGAAGGAAAGAATAGAGCGCAACCCACCACGCACCCACTAGCGCCAGCACATTGAACGCGATATTCAGCCAGCCAAGCGTGGGAAAGAAGGTGTGAGCCGCCGAGACCAGGCCGAACACGCTCAGGTACACTGCAAGGGGAAGGTTGCCCCGTACATTGGCCCGGATGAAGCGGCTGCCCGCGACCGTCATCGAGCCGATAAATAATAGCAACGCCAGTAGAAACGCGGGTGAAACAAGGAATTGGCCCAGGCGTCCCAGCGTCTCAATGATCTGGCGCGGAGTGCCTTCGAGCGTGGGGGCCGCCGCCATACGCGAAACCGTGCGCCCCAACAGCCATTCCAGCCCCCCAACGACCATTAGCCCCATGGCCGCGTACCTGAGTAGCAGTGTTACATCAGAGCTATGCTCAAGCGGGCGAATGGGTGCGCCATCCTCGTTCATGGCCCCGCCACGGTTGCAGTCTCGGTAGCGCGCTCGACGAGACCCGCAATGAAAAGCATACCGATGCCGTAAAACAGCGATTCGCGGCTCGTGTTGCGCCCTCTGCTGAAAGCAAAGATCGCCGGTATAGTCAGCACTATAGTGATGCCATACAGGAAGTGGATTATACGGGCGGGTTTCAGCCCAAGCAATACCAGTATCACTCCAATCACGCCGTCAAGCACAAAGAGGCCCACGGCTATCGCCAGCGCGCCATTGTAGTTGCCATCGGGAGGCTGGCGGCGAAACGCGTTGAAAACGCCCCACACTCCCATCAGCAGGGCATAAATCAGGACCATGTTCGACAGGGTCTGGTGAGCCTGAACGAGAAGAGTTGTCGGAGTAGCCATCCTGAACTTTCTACCACAGGCTGCCGAGTGTGTCAATACGATGATATCAATCAGTTTTCAGATTATATGAGTTGAGAGATTAAAAACCTCTCCTAAATCTCTGCACGTTCTTCACGTTCTTTGCGCCTCTTCGTTTCCATCTTATAATTCAGGTAAGTGTCCAGACTTGGGGTGTAGAAGGGGTGCAGGGGCGCAAGCCCATGACGGGGAGTGGGGTGCCCCCGCCTCTATCTCTTCTTTCTTTCTCCCCTCCCATTCGTGGGAGGGGCATGAGCGAAGCGAGGGGCGGTAGGTCTTGGACAAGCACTCTGCTGATTTGCTCGACCCCAAGTCTGAACCCTTACTAGTTCAGAACTCATAACTCATAACGCTGCCACGGCGTATAATATAGAGTGGGCGGCACCGCGCCTGGAACCTGCATATGAAAGTAACAAAAATCCAACAAACGGACGGTATAACCTCCCATATAGCGCGCCGGGTCGTTTCGGTGTCGGGTACTCGCCTGGTGGACCCTGCGGGTGCTCTTAGCGTGGATGGTCTGGATGCGGCCATACGCGGCTTGGGGGTGGCAACGGTGGTGTTGCTCAGCCTGCTCGGGTACGGACATGCGACGGACGGCAGGCTACATCCAGGCAATATGGCCGACCCGATGGCCGTGTCACTCGGCGTGGTGATATATAACCTGCTGGTAATCACCGCGCTCGGCGTGCCACTTCGTCGCCCACCCACCTTCCCCCTGTTCGTGCTCGACTGGACAGTGGTCACGATGGCTGTGGTGATAACCGGCGGCCTGTTGAGTCCTTTCATCATCCTCTACTACGCACTCGTGATAGGGGCCGCCTTGCGTGTGGGTCTATCCCGCTCTATGTTGCTGGTCGGTTGTTGCACGATGGTGTACGTCATTCTGAGCTTCACCGGGCAGCCAGAAGTCGGAGTGGCCAAACTGCCGATCCTTGTCGTGGAGGTCACGTCGCTGGCGATGGTCGTGCTGACAGGAGTGGGGATGAAGAATGCTGTGGAGGTGGAAGCGCGCCGGGTGCAGATCGAAGAGCAATCCGCGGCCCAATTCAGGCTCCTGAATTCGCTCATCAACACCGTCCTGTCGGCGTCACCCGACCTTGAGCGGGTAATGCGAACAGTGGCCTGCGTGTCGAGTGAAGCGCTACAGGCAGAGAGTGGAATGGCGGTGTTGTTCAGTGAGCAGGTGATGAATTCTAGCGAGCAGGCACACTACTACCGCTTCGGTGAAATGCTGATCGTGGCTGACCGCGACCCTAATCCTCCGCGTCTATCAGAAGCCGAGGAGGAACTACTTGCGCGTGCGGTGGCGTCTCGCATGCCTGTCATCCTGGCGATGGACGCAGATCATACGCAGGACCGTGGGCATACGAGATCATATCCGGGCCTTGAGCGCGAAGGCTCCATGCTTTGCTCAGTGGCCTGCGTGCCCTTCTTGTTGCAGGGCGGCGTCATAGGTGCGCTTTTCGTGGGACGCTACCATACTACTCGCTTCACCGAAGCCGAAACTACCCTGCTCACTGCCATCGGAAGCCAGATGGCGGTGGCCGTGCGGCTGGCGCGCCTGTACGAGATGGAGCGAGATAAGGCCAGCCGTTCGGAGGAGCGCGAGAGGTTGGAACGCGATCTCCTGTCGATGGTGTCTCACGAGCTTCGCACTCCTCTGACATCTATCAAGACCTGTGTTGGAGCTTTAAGCGATATGTCGCCCCTTTCTTCTCCGGAGGTAACCGGATCGGGCACGCAGGCGAAACTCGTAGGCAATATCGGACGCAGCACCGACCGCCTGATTGGACTCGTCAACGAGCTGCTCGACATGGGGAGACTGCGTGCTGGACGCGTTTCGCTGCAAATACAGCAGGTTAATATTGGCAACGTCATTGAGGATGCGGTTGGGCAGATGGGGCCGCTGCTCGAAGACCGGTCGCAGAGGCTGCTGCTCGATCTCCCACCCGCCGACTCCGCGCGATGGGGCAAGTTGGTAGTAAATGCCGACCGCAGGCGCATCGAGCAGGTATTAATCAATCTGATCGCCAATGCGAACAAGTACAGTCCTATCGGCAGTAAGATCACAGTAGGGGCCACGCCCAGGGAAGGGCAGGTGCGCATCTTCGTGCGTGATGAGGGACCGGGTGTGGGCCTGCACGAGCACGATAGGATATTCGAGAAGTTTTACACAGGCAGTACCGCCGGTCTATCAGGCGGAAGTCGCGCCGAAAGCGCCGAAAGCGTGGGACTTGGCCTTGCGATTGCGCGCTCGATTGTGGAGCTGCATGGCGGCGCGATAGGCGTGGTAAGCCGGCCTGGAAGCGGCAGTAGCTTCTATTTTGTTCTGCCCCAATTCGGAGAAGATACCGCCGGCGACATGGCCGGCACGAGCACTAATTGGAGCACTTGATGAAAATACTGTTGGTAGACGACGACCCTGATGTTGTGGAGGCGATAACGCTTTCATTCAGCGTGCAGTGGCCCGAAGCCACCGTGATTGGCGCGAAGGATGGTCGGAGCGGGGTGGCGACCTTCAGCCGGGAGAATCCGGATGTCGTGTTGCTGGACATCTCTCTGCCGGACACCGACGGGTTTCAGGTGCTTAGTCGCATACGCGAGCAGTCAGACGTTCCTGTGCTGATGATCTCGGCGCGCGGCGAGGAACTGGACAAGGTCAAGGGGTTGGAACTGGGTGCGGACGACTACATCACAAAACCGTTCGGATATATGGAGCTTTCAGCGCGCATCAGGGCCGTGTTGCGCCGCGCTCAATCCCTGCCGCCTATAAGTGGCGGGGGTAAGTTCGTTGCCGGGCCTCTTGGCATTAACTATGCAACTCACCAGGTGACGTTGAGCGGCCAGCCCGTCAAGCTCACCCCAATCGAATACAAGCTGCTGTACCAGCTGACACGTAGCGCAGGGCAGGTCCTCCTTCACGACCAGCTGTTGACGAAGATATGGGGGCCTGAATACCTGGGCGAACTGGATTACCTGCGTATCTACGTGCGTCGCCTGCGCGAAAAGCTGGAGAAGAACCCTCAACAGCCCATCTATATTCTCACGGAGAGGGGCCTTGGCTATCGCTTCGCCGGGCAATCGGTCCAGGCATGAGCTGATGTCGAGTGCTGAAGGCCACGGGAGCACAGATGGGAGCGTGACGTATGGGCAGCATAGACCACTCCGAGTTGCTCTGGACACCACTTACGCCGGTGTAAATCGCACAGGAGTAGGTATCTACTCGCGTCGCCTGGCTGCGCGTCTGTTGAGCGAAGGCAACGCGCTGCGCCTGGACGTTCGTTGCTACGGCCCTGCATGCGTAGAAGAGGCAACGCCTATTGGTATTCGCGGAAACGCTCAGGAGTGGTCTATCAACACACACGGTCTGCTCCCGTTGAGAATGGCCGCCTTCCGTCCTGATGTGGTGCATGCGACATCGCATATCGGACCTTTGTGGGGACCAGGACGGCTCGTCATAACTGTGCATGATCTTATATTCATGCACCACCCGGCGGATTACAACCCCTTATGGCTGGCAATCACGCGCGCTACCCTCCCAGGAGTGTTGGCGCGAGCGCGCGCTGTCATCGCCGACTCCTATACGACGCGTAAAGACATCCGGCGCTTCCTGAAAATCCCGCAGCGAAAGCTTCACGTAGTCTATCCAGGCATAGACCACCCACCCGCCATAGCAGATGCAGAGGCCGGCAAGACCCCGGACATGCTCCGCAACCTGGGCATGAGCGCGAACGCTCGATACATTATTTGCGTGGGACCATGGGTGAGGCGAAAGAACCTGCCGGTTGTTTTGGAAGCCTTCCAGATTATCTCGCGGGAAGAGCCTGATCTTCATCTGGTGATTACCGGCACAGGCGCGGCAGGCATGAAGGGTCCTGCACCCGAGCAACTCATCTCGCGCATGTCGCGGCCCATGCAGGAGAAGGTACACTGCATGGGCTTCGTAGAACGACAGCGCCTTTACCTGTTGCTGAGTGGTGCGGCGCTCCT
>JBBSIK010000057.1:0-10293 GCA_038232115.1 Chloroflexia bacterium | reverse complement strand
TGTAGCGCACAAGGGTCATGCGGGAAGTATCACTATTCCCCGGATAGGCAGGATCCTCAGCATCTCCTGCTACAATGATCTTACCATCGGCCTGAATAGCCACGGCATCGTCGGGCGCATGCTTGCCAACTCTGGTGACCACCTTGCCACCGTTACCGAAACTGGTATCCAGGCTGCCATCGATATTGTAGCGCGCCACTGCCAGGTCAAACTGGTTGTAGTCATTAGTGTTGCCGATAGCCACTATTTTCCCATCAGGCTGTGTTATGAGCCTGCTAAGATAATCATGAGGCAGCGAAAAGGCAGTCATCACAACTCCGTTGCTCCCAAAGGTGGTATCAGGGCTGCCACTTTGCGTAAATCGAGAGATGATGAATGGCTCCTGGTAAGTGCCGTCAACGACCGCGTAGCCACTTCTACCAACGAGGATCCGGCCATCACTTTGCAGGCTTAGCTTGCCAGTGCTACCACTAGCGGTGAAGCTTATCCTACCTCCGGTACCAAAGTTGCTATTGGGGCTGCCATCCGAGTTGTATCTTGCCAGCCCATACGTCGTGCTGACGACAGCAGAGCTATTAACAGCATATGTACGACCCGTCTCACCCATCGCTACTATCTTATTGTCGCTGCGGACCTCGACATTGCTAAATGTGGAGAAACTACTGAGTGGCGTTACAGTTGTCTTACCCTGGGAGCCGAAATCCAGGTCCGGCGCACCGCTGGAGGTATAGCGGGCGACTGCGAACCGGTTGACTGGAAGCTCGTCCTGGTTAGCCTTGAACTTGCCCGCTGCTACTAATCTGCCATCCGGTGCTTGTGCGATTGCGTAAGCTGCGTCATAAGTGCCACCAAAGTCGGTAGAGACTTTGCCACCTGTGCCGAAGTTCGAGTCTAGGCTGCCATCCACATTGTACTGTATCAAGGCGAAATGGTAAGTAGCGGTAGTAGCTTCCTGACTGCTTGGTTGTTCGGGGGAGGAGCTACCAGGCTGACTAGACAACGTAAAGTGTCCAGGGATGCTGGGATAGGTAGCAGTGGTGGAACCGCCACCACTAACCTGCCCTGGTATCAGAATCTTACCTCCAGACCTGAGCAGCGGCGAATAACCCGCTACGGCTTCTGGTGTAACGACCTTGCCTCCCGTGCCGAACGAGGCGTCCAGGCTACCGTCTGAGGAGTTATAACGTGCTATTGCCAGTCCTCCGCCACAGCAGGTGTTGCCTGTCGCTACGATTTTGCCGTCTTCGGTAACACCTACACCGAGCGCCGATTGTGACTGATGGTTAAACTCGGTTGCAACTACCCCACCCACACCAAAGGAATTATCTACGCCCCCATCTATTGTGAAACGAGCTACAGCGAAATAGCGGCGGTTGCCTGTGGTGTCCGAGTATTTGAGGACCCCTCCCACCACTGGTTTGCCGTCGGGCTGCATGGACAAAGCGTATCCTTCGCATTGACTGTTGGCAATAACCTGAGTGCAGGCAACTGTGGCACTGCCGACGTTGCCAAAATCGGTGTCCAGGTTGCCGTTGGGACTGAACCGGGCAAGCCATATCACGTTGCCATTAACGTTGACTGTACCTGCCACCAGTATTTTGCCGTCAGGCAGCAGCAGCATGGCATTGATAACGGAGCCATTAACAATCTGCCCCTTGACTACGCCGCCGCTACCGAATGACGTATCAAGGCTGCCGTCGGGAAGGTACCGAGCCAGCGCGTATTGCTGGTAGTAAAAAGGCGCATCATTGAACGTATAATATCCTGCCGCTATTATCTTGCCGTCGGGTTGGATAGCTACTGAGCCTGCGTTGGTGGCACTGCCAAATGATGTGAGAACGCTACCATTCATGCCAAACGAGTTATCAGGACTGCCGTCGGGATTGAGCCTGGAAACGGCGAAGCCCGTGCCGTTCCCATAGGAATCCAAAGTAGAACCAACCAGTACAATCTTGCTGTCAGGCTGAACTGCAGTTGTATATACTATGCCGGCGACAGGGTAGGGGAAAAGCGCGCTTACTATACCGCCGTTGCCGAAGGTTGCATCGAGATCACCGTCAGTGGCAAATGCAGATGATGTGCGGGTCAGGTTTGCAACCAGTGCCATAACCAACCCGAGGATAAACACAAAGTAAAGAAGCCTATGCTTAAACATCGGAGGTCTCCTTGAGTACGATGATCTAATGAAGACCAGTAGAAGATTGTTTATACGAAAACGGCAGCTTGTAGCTGCCTTCGTATTTGCGCCTGTCCAACTACCGGCACCAGTTAAACTACTATAGCATATGGTAAACTCGGTGTCTAGCCCTATTGACTTTAATTTCTACTATCTTTAGAGTGCCCGACAAAACCTATAGATTCGGCTATTGACTGCTATAGCTCCGAGAGTTGATGACTAATAGCAGCCAGCCTGACCGAAGCAGGCTCGAACCTTTTCAGGCTTGCTGCCCAGCGCGATAGCTGAGTTGGTGAGCAAGTTCTTCAATTGGACAAGGTCATGGCAAGGAAAGTTACGCAAATACCAGCCTTTCAGCAGGCTCCATACTCCCTCTACTGGATTGAGTTCCGGCGCATAAGCGGGCAGCCTCACCAACTCGATGCGTTTCCTTTCTACTTGTCCCAAGAAAGTGCGAACCTCCTCACTTCTATGAATGCTCGCTCCACCCCAAATGATGCCCAACTTACCCTTAACACACCACATTAGATGCTCCAAGAATCCAATCACTCTGCTACTGTCAAACGCTCCCCTCTGCGAGAGCATGTACAGCTTGCCCGATGGAGTAACCGCAGCAATGACGGATAGATGGTCTTTACGTCTACTGCCCCTTTCCCGCAACACCGGCCTGTTGCCTCTCCTGGCCCAGGTACGCACCACATGAGGCAGCAGGTAAAAGCCCGACTCGTCCACAAACAGTATGGTGCGCTTCTGTCTCACCCACTTTTTTTGAGCGAAGGCCATTCTTCTTTCTTCCACCGCTCGATGGCTGTCTCGTCTCGCTCGGCGGCCTTACGCACAGGCTTCTGTGGGGTCCAACCCAGCTTCCGTAAGATGTGTCCCACCTGTGTCGGGTGGTATCGGACACCAAAGCGGTTCTCGATTACAATGCACACTCGATCTCTGGTCCAAACATCGTCCCACCAGCCAAAGGATTGGGGTCCTTGTTCCAGCAGTAAAGGCAATTGCCCCAACTGCTCTGCACTGAGCTTAGGTTCGGCTCCTTTGTTGGGACGGCGGTACAGCCCTTCTACTCCTCCAGCATCTCGCACTCTCTTTAGCCACTGACTGATGGCTCCCTGTGTGACGCCTAATGCTTCAGCTATTCGCCGTTGGGACCAACCTTGTTGGAGTAGTTCCCAAGCTCGTAGCCGCCGTCCCTCTAGCCAGTCGGTGGCTTCTTTTGATAGGTTTTGTGGTGTTGTTGGTATTGGCTCTTTCATGTGAGCTATCATACACCATATTAGCTATCAACTCTCGGTGCTATAATGACAAACCCGGACGATAGACGATGGACGATATAGAAGGCTGCTCCCATCGCCCAGGGTATTAGCAGAAAACAAGAAAGGAGCGATTCGCACCGCTCCTTTCTTGTACCTGGATTGTAGTCACTCTTTAGGGGAAGATACCGCGCAGACGAGTCACCTCGGCCACCCGGCTGATGGCGAGCATGTAGGCCCCCGTGCGCATATCGGCGGTGTTGTTGGTGGAGGTGTCGTACACGTCCTGGAACGAACGCTTCATTACGCGCTCTAACTTCTGGTTCACCTCGTCCTCAGCCCAGTAGTAGCCCTGGATGTTTTGCGCCCACTCGAAATAGGATACGGTCACACCACCGGCGTTGGCGAGGATGTCGGGTAGTATCATAATGCCCTTCTCGAACAGGATGCGGTCGGCTTCGGGGGTCGTCGGACCGTTAGCGGCCTCGGCGATCATCTTGGTCTTGATGCGGTCGGCGTTCTGGGCCGTAATTACGCTTTCCAGGGCTGCGGGCACCAGGATGTCGCACTCGATCTCCAGCAGTTCCGCGTTGGTGATGGTATCACTGCTGCCGAAGCCCTCGAGCGAGCCGTGTTCCTGCTTGTGGCGTAAAGCACCCATCGGGTCGATGCCGTTAGCGTTGTAGATACCGCTGCGGCTGTCCGATATGGCGATGATCTTCGCGCCATCCTCGGCAAGGAGGCGGGCGGCGATAGAGCCTGCGTTACCGAAGCCTTGCACCACCACGCGAGCGCCCATCAGGTCCATGCCTTTGGTCTTGACTGCCTCACGCACCACGTACTGCAAACCGCGCGCCGTGGCTTCGTTGCGGCCCAGCGAGCCTTCGATGGCTATTGGTTTGCCGGTGATGAGGCCGGGGATAGGATAGCCACGCATCATCGAAACGGTATCCATGATCCAGGCCATCGTCTGAGAATTGGTGTTCACATCGGGGGCAGGGATATCTATCTCCGGACCGATGATAGGGGCGATCTCGGCGGCGAAGCGGCGGGTGAGGCGCTCAATCTCGGTGATAGAGTGCTGCTTGGGGTCTACGATAACGCCGCCCTTGCCACCGCCATAGGGGATGCCCACCGTGGCGCACTTCCATGTCATCCACATGGCGAGGGCCTTTACCTCGTCCAGGGTAACGTCCTGGTGGTAGCGAATACCACCCTTCGCGGGGCCACGGGTAACAGAGTGCTGCACGCGATAGCCGGTGAATACATGGTAGCTGCCGTCGTCCATACGCACCGGGAAATGCACGGTTAGTTCGCGCTTGGGTTGCGACAGGATCTCCTTCATCCCCTCTTCCAGGTGCAGCCGGTCCGCAGCGTTCATGAACTGCTCGACTGCTATATGATACGGATTGGGTTTCTTCATTGTGTCCGCCATTGTTTAGTCCTCCACATTGAGTCTAAGTTATCAGTCATCAGTTACCAGTTGTCAGTTCGTCGCTATCCCACCTACGGGACTGAAGACTGACAACTATTAACTTACGTATTGAGTTTGCGCTTTAGCAACTCTCGGGCCGCGTTCGCGTCTGCTTGCCCCTTTGTTGCCTTCATAATTTGGCCGATCAACGAGGCAAGCGCGCTCTCTTTACCACCCTTGTAGTCGGCTACCGCTTTCGGGTTAGCGATGATGGCTTCGTCCGCGATCCTTTCCATTGCCGAGTCATCCTTCACGACTGCCAGGCCACGCTCATGCACTACGTCACCCGGGGCCCGCCCTGATTCGTATAGCTCAGGCAGTAGCCCTTTGGCGATGTTGCGGTTGATCGTGCCGTCCGATACCAGTTGCACAAGCTCGCGCAGGTTGGCGGCTGTGAGCTTGCTTTCCTCGACGCCTGCGCTGCTGCCGGATAGCAGCTTGGCCAGGTCGTTCACAATGAGGCTTGCGGCAATCTTTGCGCTTTCCGAACTCATACCGCCCGCTACCTGCTCGAAGTAATCGGCGGTAGCGCGGGAGGCGGTCAGTTGGGCAGCGTCGTAGATGGAGATGCCGAACTGCGCCACGAACCGAACTTGCCGTTCCCTGGGCAGTTCGGGCAACTGCTTGCGGAGTTCGTCTATACCGGCGTCGGTGAAGGTAAGGGGAGGCAGGTCGGGTTCGGGGAAGTAGCGGTAATCGTGGGCCTGCTCTTTGGAGCGTTGCGACACGGTGATATTGCGACCATCCACCCAGCCGCGCGTCTCCTGCACGATGCGTCCTCTCCCCTCCAACACTCCGATTTGCCGCTCTACCTCGTATTCCAGGGCTGCGCGCACCGCCTTGAACGAGTTCATGTTCTTAATCTCGACCTTGGTGCCGTATTCCTCCTGCTGGGCGGGCCGCACCGACACGTTGGCATCCACCCGGAACGCGCCTTCCTCCATATTACCGGTTGATACGCCCAACCAGCGCAAGAGGTGGCGCATCTGCATCAGGTAGAGTTGAGCCTGCTCCGGCGACTCTATGTCGGGAGCGGACACGATCTCCATGAGGGGCAGACCTGCGCGGTTCACGTCCATGAGGGTGTACGCGCCCTCCGGGCCTGTGCGATGCAGGAGGCGTGCGGTGTCTTCTTCCAGGTGGACGCGATGTATGCCGATGCGGGAGGTGCCAGTTAAGTTTCCCCGCTCATCGGTGGTTTCGACATCGAGGTGGCCGTCTATGCAGAGGGGCAGATCATATTGCGAAATCTGGTAGCCCTTCATCAGATCGGGGTAAGGGTAATTCTTGCGGTCGAACTTGGAGAAATGCGGAATAGTGCAGTCCAGGGCCAACCCGGTGAGCACTATCTTGCGCACCGCTTCGGCGTTGATAACGGGCAGGGTGCCGGGCATACCCATGCAGACGGGGCAAACGTGCGAGTTGGGCTGTGCATAAGCAATACCGGCTCTGCACGCGCAGTACATCTTGCTCTCAGTGAGCAGTTGAGCATGCACTTCGAGGCCGATTGTGGTGCGATAGCCGCTTTTTACAGTGTCACCGACAGTAACAGGGATGGCTTCTTCACCCTCTGTGGCGCTACCTGCGGATCGATTCGTACTGACCATTATTGGATAAGCACTCCTGCGGAGAAAGACTTTCTATTATAGCACGACACTTCTAAGGCTGCAACACGCACGAATCCGGTGATTACCTACATCTGCAATTGTGCCCCGGCGACTAAAGTCACGGGCAACGGTTACGAAGTCCACATGGCGGACTATAGAGGATTATAGTGCTAACTTAGTCGCCGCAGGGCGACTTTGTATGTGTTGCCTGCGGTTTCAACCGCCGGGTGCTGCTAGTTAGTTGAGATGTGGGTAATCACCAGGCACAAATCCCCATTTGCCATTTGCTCGTTCTTTCGGCTACGCTCAAGGCATACTTTGCCTTATCATCTCCTTTAGTAACTCCTAATGCGGAGTTGTGTGCGTATGATTCTTGCTATCTTATAAGTGTAGTGCAAGGAGCAATATGATGTCGCAGCAGATACCTTCCGGGGCCTTGGAGCGGTACGATGAAGAGCCGGATGAGTTCTTCTATGAGGTGCCGCGCTTTGTCACGCATATAGATGATAGGGCCATAGCCGCCGTGACGCAGCTTTACCGCGAGTATTTCCCGTCGGATGGGGCAATACTGGATTTGATGAGTAGCTGGGTGAGCCACCTGCCGCCGGAAATCGCCTACAGCCGAGTAGTCGGGCTGGGTATGAACAAGGAGGAGCTTGTGGGCAATCCCCGGTTGACCGCCTACATCGTGCAGAACCTCAACGAAGAGCCGCACCTGCCCTTCGAGGATGCCACTTTTGATGGAGCAGGCATCTGCGTGTCGCTACAGTATCTCACCCGGCCCGTTGAGGCGCTGCGTGAGATGGGCAGAGTGCTAAAGCCAGACGCTCCCCTGGTGATTACTTTCTCCAACAGGTGCTTCCCCACAAAGGCTGTGGCTATATGGCAGGCGCTGGACGATGAGGGGCATGGCAGGCTGGTTTCTCGCTATCTGCTGGAGACTGGCCGGTTCAGCGATATACAGTTCCTCACGCGGGTGGCCCGTAACTGGCGTGGCGATCCTCTGTATGCGGTTGTGGGGCGCGCGCTTGCAAGCTCCTCCGGTTGAGGACCCGCGATAGGTTATAATTCGGGGCATATACCTGGGAGGTGCCACTTTGGATAACGGTCTTGACTTACTCAGCAATCCTTACCCCTCAACGCGCAGTGTCACGATAGCACGCAAAGGTGTAGTTGCTACCAGCCAGCCCCTCGCTGTGCAGGCGGGTATCTCCATGCTACAGCGTGGTGGCAATGCCGTGGATGCCGCCCTCGCCACTGCTATCGCCCTCACTGTCGTGGAGCCTACCTCCAACGGCATAGGCAGTGATGCATTCGCCCTGGTGTGGGATTGCGACCGGCTACACGGGCTGAACGGATCGGGTCGAGCGCCTGCCGGGTTGTCATTGGAGGCCATAAGGTCGGCGGGGCACGATGCTATGCCAACACGTGGGTGGCTGCCGGTTACGGTGCCCGGCACACCCGCAGCCTGGCGCGATCTGCACGCCCGCTTTGGCCGCCTCGCCTTCGCGGACCTGTTCGAGCCTGCCATCTATTATGCCGAGCATGGATATCCACTTTCTCCTATCCTGGCCTACTATTGGAACGTTGCGGCAAAGGCATATTCGCAGAGCACAGGCCCCGAGTTTCGCGGCTGGCGGGAGACTTTCGCGCCGGGAGGCCACGTTCCGCAGGTGGGGGAGATGTGGGCAAGTCCCGGTCACGCGATCACTCTGCGGGCGATAGCCAACACGCATGCAGAGAGCTTCTACAGGGGCGAAACTGCCCGGCAGATAGCCGCGTTTGCAAGGGAAACAGGTGGCCTCGTCACCGAAGAGGACCTCGCGGCTCATGCCAGCACGTGGGTTGAGCCTATTTCTACGTCGTACCGAGGCTATGATGCATGGGAGATACCACCGAACGGCCAGGGTATCACGGCCCTGATCGCGCTGAACATCCTGGAGGGCTTCGATATGTCTTCCATGCAGAGGGATAGCGCCGAGTCATTCCATTTGCAAATAGAGTCGCTCAAGCTGGCTTTCGCCGATGCGCATCGCTACGTAGCCGATCCTGAGCACGCCGACGTGCCCACCCAGCGCCTGCTGAGCAAGCAGTATGCCGCCCAACGCCGTGCCCTCATTGGTGACCGCGCTCTTGACCCGCAGCCTGGCGATCCGAATGCGGGCGGCACCGTCTACTTATGCGCTGTTGACGGCGATGGGATGATGGTCAGCTTCATACAGTCGAACTACATGGGGTTCGGGTCTGGTGTGGTGGTGCCGGGCACGGGCGTGGCTATGCAGAACAGGGGCCATGGCTTCAGCATGGATCCGAGCCACGCCAACTTTGTCCGGCCATGTAAGCGCCCATATCACACGATTATCCCCGGCTTCCTGACGCGAGACGGCAAGGCAGTTGGCCCATACGGGGTGATGGGGGGCTTCATGCAGCCGCAGGGGCACATGCAGATGGTGTGCAACCTGGTGGACTACGCACTCAACCCACAGGCCAGCCTGGACGCGCCGCGCTGGCAGTGGACACATGACCGCACCGTGGAGATCGAGTCGAATGTGGCGTCCGGCGTGGTGGAGGGCCTGCGCGACCGTGGGCATGCGGTAGATGTGGTTGAGGCGGGCGGGGGATTCGGGCGCGGACAGATCATCTGGCGGCTACCTTCCGGTGCATACGCAGCGGGCAGCGACAAGCGGGCTGATGGGTACGCGGCGGGGATTTAGAGAGTGGGGCTAGGGATCAGGGGTTAGGGGCTAGTAGTCGGTCACACATGAATCACCGAGTAGAAGGGGGTGCAAGGGGCGAAGTCCCTGATGGGGTACCAGGGGCGTCCCCTGGGTCCCTTTCCTCTTCTCTTTTCTATATAGCAAACAACGAGTGACCGACTACTGGCGTATAGCCATATCAGGCAAAACCTACAGATGTGGCCGAACAGTGATAGGGCTGATGGTCAAGGTAGCTTTAGCGCCCAGGATGGCACCGATGCGACCGGCTTCCTCCTCTAATAGGCGCTGCGGACGCGCATCCAGCGTGTCGAAGGGTTCCACTCGCACCTCGATTTGGCCGCCCTTCGTCTGCCTCTCCCATAAACCTGCCACCGTGCCGTTCACTAGCAGCACCGGAAGTTGGCTTGGTGTGGTCCGAGGTGGCACTCGGTCTGCCCACGCGGGTGGCAGCAGACGGTCACGTGGGTGGCACCCGATCACATAGCAGTCAAAGTGCGGGAGCAGTCGCACCGACGGTTGCTCCGAGAAATCGGCTGCGTAAGTACCCAGGGTATCGTCTGTGTCCCTGATGCCGTTCGCGTCCTCTACATCTCTCCGTGTCACACCATCTACTCGTATGCCGAGCGACAACTCGGCAGCAGGCATGACCTGGGCGTGGATACCGCATACCGCGCTTACCACCTGGACTAACCCTTCAGTTGGGGTCCAGTTCAGCAGGGAATGCCTGGCAAGCCGTCGCGCCCATACATGTTTCCAGGTTAGTGACACTATTGACATAATACTCTGATAAGCTATTAGCCCCTGATTTCCCTTTTGAACTGCCCAATCATCTCGATGTGCGCGTCCGGCGAGGCGAGGCCCATGCCCATCGTGTTGATGCTGATATGGGTCGCGCCCAGATCGCGCCAGGCGGCGTACTGCTGACGCCAGGCTTCGGGGTTAGGTTCGCGCAGGCTGATACGCGCCTCTATGCCCATTTTATCGGGGTCGCGGTCTGCCTGGCGTGTGTAGTCGCGCAGCTTCGCTATCATAGTCCGGGCCTTGTCGTTAGGTGGCAACT
>JBBSIK010000056.1:0-10451 GCA_038232115.1 Chloroflexia bacterium | reverse complement strand
ATGCCGATGCCATGTCGCCTGTCCACGAGGGTAGGACGCCCGAATTGCCCGCCGAATTGGAGCGTGTGTTGCAAGAGTGGCAGGGTTGCGCGCTCTTTGACGTTCGTTCGTCCCCGCCCCTCAATCTGCAATCCGGCCCCCTCTCTGTCCAACTGGACTTCCCAGCGCCCTCCAACGAGCACCGCCGCCACCTGTGGGAGCACGCTCTCAATGGAGGCACAAAGCTGGCAGCCGATGTGGACCTGAGTCTGATTACCGGCGCGTTCCGGCTCACGGGCGACCAGATCGAATCGGCAGCCGATGCGGCTCGCCACTCTGCCGCCTGGCGAGCCGCGTCATCGGGCGAACCTGATGATGCTCACGTGACTATGCGCGACCTGCTGCTGGCCTGCCGCGCCAACTCGAACCGCAATCTGGGCGCGGTGGCTCGCAAGATCACGCCCGTATATGCCTGGAACGATCTGGTGCTGCCCACCGACCGCCTGGCCCAGCTACACGAGATGTGCCTCCACGTGAAGTTCGGTCCTACCGTGTTCGAGCAGTGGGGCTTTGAGCGTAAATTGTCGCGGGGGCGGGGATTGAACGTGCTATTCGCAGGGCAGCCAGGCACCGGCAAGACGATGGCCGCCGAGGTGCTGGCTACCGATCTGGGGCTTGAGCTTTACAAAGTGGACCTCTCCAGCGTGGTAAGCAAATATATCGGTGAGACCGAGAAGAACCTGGAGAAGATATTCAATGAGGGGCAGACCTCCAACGCCATCCTCTTTTTCGACGAGGCCGACTCGCTCTTCGGCAAGCGTAGCGAGGTGAAAGACAGCCACGACCGCTACGCCAATATCGAAACGAGCTATCTATTACAGCGCATGGAGGAGTATGACGGCATCGTTATCCTGGCGACGAACCTGCGTAAGAACCTGGATGACGCCTTTATACGTCGTCTACATGGCGCAATCGAGTTCCCCATGCCGGAGGAACCCGACCGCCTGCAAATATGGCAGCGTACCTTTCCCCAGGAAGCCCCCGTGGCCCAGGACGTGGACCTGGCGTTTCTGGCAAAGCGGTTCAAGCTGAGCGGTGGTAATATCAAGAACATCGTGCTGGAAGCGGCCTTTTATGCAGCGGAAGCGGGCGCGGCGATTAGCATGGCACACCTTGTGCGGGCAACCCGCCGTGAGCACCAGAAGGTCGGCAAGCTGATGCACGCCGATGATTTTGGGCCTTATGCGTATATGCTGAAAGGCGGCAAAGCACTGGACCCCCAGGAAGATGAGAGCTAGTGGATGAGCAGGAATAGCACTGCATGTCTCATCCCCACAGCAGAAATGAAGCAGGACCGAGTAACCCTGGTATAAAGCTAAAAAGGAGGCACTACATGGCAGAAGACAACAGCAGAGAACATGATGAGCACCAGAAATCGCATAGGGTTGACCACCAGTCGGCTGAACATGACCAGGCGCAATATGGCGAGGCCACCCAGGGGGAGCAAACGGCCTATTCCACCAGCCTCGTGGGTGACCCGCGCCTGAATAGCCGTGGCAACCAATCGGTGAAAGCCGCCGTGATGCGCCAGGCTCAGCAGACACAGGGGAATCGCGCCCTCCAGCGTGCTATACAACGTGCCGCCCAGGTGCCTGTGCAGCGTGAGGACGAGAAAGATGCCGAACCTGCTGCCGGAAAGGGAGTAGTGGGAGGCGCAGTCGCGGGGGCAGCCCCTGCCGTGAATGCAGGCAACCCTGTTGTCGCGGCGCTGTGGAATACCTCCGTACAGCAACCGGTGGAGGAAGCAAAAGATATTCTCCAGGGCACTCCCTCCAAATCAAAGATAATAACTGCGGACGAGAAGGTCAAAGGTGCGGCTGCGGCAATACGCAATGTGGAGGCGGCTATTCCGGCTGGGCCGGCTAATGACCTGACAAGATCCCACATGCAAACTCGCAATAACTCCCTGGTCGCTATGAACAGGGCAATAGAACCGCACGCCGGTCAACTGGAACCCATACCCGACATCCATGACACGCTGGCCCTGGAAGATGTTAAGCTTGCTGAGGTCGGCGTGCAAGTAGGTAATACGAGTCCAACTAGCAGCAGCGAAGAAAAAGAATCGTGAGCACCCACTTAGCGCACTTCGGGCGGCACCACTACGGGAAAGATTGCTGTTATGTGCATGGAGTATTGTGAGCCTGTGAAGTTAGTACAGTAGAGAACAGAGTAGTTTCTTTGGACCAACAAAGAAAAAGGAGATGCAAGATGGCCGATGATAATAACTTTGATAGTGATGGGCACCGTAGGATACAGAGCGTTGAGCATCAGATCGAGCGCGAAGCTGACGCTGGCAGGGCCACCGAGCCAGCCGATGTTGCGCCCGCTTATTCTGCTGCGCTCCTGGGCGACAGCCGGCTCAAGACGCGCGGCAACGGCCCCGTGCAGGCGAGCGTGATGCAGGGCATGCAGCGCACTCATGGCAACCGCGCCGTGCAGCGCCTTCTCCAGCGCAGGGCAAGTGGCGGCGTGGCATCTCAGGACGAGCAAATAGGCGAGCGTATCCAGTCGAAAGCAGGCAGTGGCAACGGCCTGGATGGCGGCGTGAGGCAGCAACTGGAGCAGGGCCTGGGGGCTGACATGTCGAACGTGCGGGTGCATACTGACATAGAGGCCGACCAGATGGCCCGCTCTGTAAACGCCGTGGCTTTCACAACGGGCAGCGACATATTCTTCAGCGGGGGCGCATATAACCCAGGCTCGCAGGATGGCATGCGCCTTCTCGCGCACGAGGCCACCCACACCGTACAGCAGGCGGCAGGACCTGTCGCGGGCACTCCTGCCCCCGGCGGCGTCTCGATCAGCGACCCCTCGGACAGCTACGAGCAGGCAGCCGACCACGCTGCTAATGCCGTGGTGTCGGGTGGCAAGCCACCGGCGGCGGTGCACCAGATGGCGACCTCGGCGGGCTACGCGCCTGTACAGCGTGAAGGCAATCGCGAAGAAGATGAGATGCCGGTTCAGACGAAGCGTGCGGATGTGTATGTACAGCGGGAAAGCGATAAGGAAGAAGAAATAAACTAGCCCGCGCTGATTAGAAGTTCCGAGTAGTTGGCTTACAGGACTCCTTTAACAATCCCGATCTTGCCTTGTTGGTCCTGGCGCTTGAAGTTTTCCTTCTCACTTGCCTGTGCTACACTAGAGAAACACAGCCAGGTGAGGAGGATAGGACGTGCGAGAGCGCCTACAGCCGCATACGCTACAGGTAAATGGCACCGAGCTTCACTACGTGGAACAGGGTGAGGGCGAGCCGGTCGTGTTTGTACATGGCGGCCTGGGCGATTTCCGCACGTGGCTGCCTCAGGTGACGACGTTTTCGGTGTGCTATCGTGCTATCTCCTACAGCCGTCGTGCCCACTACCCGAACGCCTGGCTCCCATCCTACACAAGCTCCTCTATGCTGGTACACGTCGAGGACCTGGCAGCCTTGATAGAGGGCTTGCAGTTGGGGCGCACGCATATCGTGGGCAACTCCTATGGCTCCTACATTTCGCTGATGCTCGCGCTTCTCTATCCCCGGATGGTGCGTAGCCTGGCCCTGGCCGAGCCGCCCGTTCACCCCTTGCTGCCGAGCCTTCCAGGTGGGCAGGCGCTCCTGGCCGATTTCATGTCGAAGGCCTGGAGGCCTGCGGGCGAGGCGTTCAGGCTGGGTGACATGGAGGGCGGCGTGCGGCTCTTCATTGAAGGCGCTGTAGGCGAGGGCGAATGGAACAAGCTCCCACAGCGCGCCCGTAACGGCATGCTGAAAGACGCCCCTGAACTGGCGGTAGCCACAGCCACCCCATTCGAGACGCACATGCCCCCGATCACCTGCGAAGACGCGCACCGCATAGAAGCGCCCACCCTCCTGCTGCGCGGCGAGAACAGCCCCCCTATGTACACCCTCATCAACGACGAACTGGCTCGCTGCCTGCCCCACGCCGAGCAAGCCCCCATCCCCGATGCCGCCCATGTGTTGCACGCGCAAAACCCGCAGGAGCATGACAGGGTGGTGCTGGCTTTCCTGGAAGCGCAATAAACGGATTGGCAAGGGAGTACCCTTGCATCTCTCTCAGAAAACGGTTGCTTCCAGGCTTACTTTCTCAATTTCCCCTTCAGCGCCTTTATCCTCGCGTAGGACTGCTCTATTCGCGCCTCGCTGATTGCGCCCGACTGCACCAGGCCCTTGATTATGGCGATGGGGCGGGAGGCTAAGTCGGGCTGGTAGACGCGAGTGGGACTCAGGGTTATCATGTCCACCCCGGCGTTGATGCTCAGTCGCAGGGCCTGCTCAAGAGTATAGCGGCTCGATATGGCCTTCATCTGCATGTCGTCGGAGATCACCACGCCTTTGTAGTCGAGTTGCTCGCGCAGTATGCCGGCGACTATCCGGTTCGAGAGGGTGGCGGGCAGGTTGGGATCGAGATTGGCGTTGAAGATGTGGGCCGTCATCACGAGGTCGCACTGTCCTGCAGCGATGATCTTCGCATAAGGCTGTAGCTCTGTCCTGGACCAGGTGCCGGTCACGTCTACGAAGCCCAGGTGCGAGTCGCTGCGGGAACTGCCGTGACCGGGGAAGTGCTTGAGCGTGCATAATACCCCCTGCTCGTGGTGGGCCTTTATCACCTCCAGCGAGTGGTTCGCTACTATCTCAGGACTCGCCGAGAAGCTGCGGCCCAGACTACCTATCGCGGGGTTGTTAGGGTTGGTATTGAGGTCCACCACCGGGGCAAAGTTGAGGTTGAGGCCACCTACGGCCAATGTCCTCGCGCTGGTGAGCGCGTACTGTCGCGTGGTACGCAGGTTATTGATATAGCCCAAGTACTGCTGCGTGACCGTGGCGGGGAAGCCGTACTTTGTCTTGAGACGCGCCACCTGCCCGCCCTCCTGGTCCGTCGCTATCAGCAGAGGGAGAGGACAGCTTTTCGCCAGGCCCTGTAGACCTGCCGTGAGCGCCTTCAATTGCGCGGGCGACCTGACGTTGCTATAAACCGCAGTGGTCGGCCTATCGTAATCAATTAGATAGACGCCGCCCACCCCCCGGTCGCGGATGTCGCGCACCACCGGGTTGGTGGGGCTGATCTCCCCGCCCGTGAAGCCGATCATGAGCATCTGGGCTATCTTATAATCGAGCGTCTCTTCTCCAGCGAGGGGCCCACCCTGTGGAACGTTGGAAGAGGCCGCCCATGCCTTGCCCGCTATAGATTGTACGGCGAGGGCAAGACTGCCTCCCGCAAGTCCAAGAAAGCGTCGTCGGGAGAGGCGCGGAGTTGTCGGTGCCGTGTCGGGATTCTGCTCCGATCCAAAAATGGTCATTGTTTGTTGCTCCAGGTTCATCGTGTTGGCGGCGTCTATTTAGCAAACCGGTGGGATAACTCCGGTGAGGTAAGTCACTCTTGCCCCTGCTGCTCCCATTCTATCATGTCTTCAACCGCCAGCCGGAACCATTCCCACAATGAGGGGAACTCCATTTCGAGGCCGGCCTGCCCGGTAGCCTGAATCAGAAGCACGCGCTGCTCCAGGATGCCGACCAGCACGGTGAAGCAGGCCACGTCATTGTTGTCTTTGCGGCGGGCGAAAGGCACCACGTGGCGGCCAGGGTGTTGAGCGTTGACGGTCTTGTAGTTCTGGACCAGCTCTTCGCCTTCGAGGAATCGCCAGGGCGGCAGGTTGGTGAGGTCCAGCTCGAATAGTCGCCGGTAGGCTTCGGGCCAGGCGAATCCTTGGTCGTAAATCTCGTTGGGTAAATCGGGTGGTATTGCCATGATGCCTCCTATACGCCCAGGTCGTACAACTGCTCGAACTGCAAATCGAGGTCGTTGGTCGCCTGCCACATCGCCGACAGCGCCTTGCGAACGTTACGAGCCGCGCACGGTGGCAGGTCGTCTTGCGCCGCGAGCTTTTTGAGGGCCTGGTAAGCGGTAAGTAGCTCCTGCTCCTGTTCTGTGAGCGGTTTGCCGAGGATGTCTGTGGTTGTTTCGGTCATGTTTACATCTCCTGTTGTGCTGTGGACGGATAGTGTCCTGTTGCCGATATACCTGGCGGTTGTCGTATCCTTGTAGCTCTTACGTGTTCGACACTTTCTATTCCCCACTCGGAACTCAATACTGCGCCACGGGCCGCGCATCCACAAGCCGCCTCGCCTTCAATTCAAAGCGGGGCAGGCTACCATAATCCATCCGCTCGACGTTGAAGCGCAGCCCTTCGTGGGCTGCGGCGAGGTCTTTCGACAGGCGCAGGTGCAGGTCGAGCCACTCCTCATCGTAGTCGGGCTTTATTTCCAGCTTCACCGTGATTTCGTCGGTGCCCTCTTCCTTGCGCCAGACGTATATCTGGAACTCGTCTATGGCATCGAACTCGCGGATGATCGCTTCCACGGCGCGTGGGTAGACATTGGTGCCTCGGATCAGCTTCATGTCGTCCCAGCGGCCCCGGATGCCGCCGTCGTAGATGTCCCACGTGCGACCACAGGTGCAGGTGGAGGCAGGCACTTTCAGCACCATGTCTTTGGTGCGGTAGCGGAGCACGGGGATGAAGCCACGCCCGAACGATGTCACCACTCGCTCACCCAGTTCGCCGTAGCCCACCGGCTCGCCCGTTTCGGGGTTGATTACCTCCTCGATGTAGTGGTCCTCGATGATGTGCGTGCCGCCCGGCTGGTGGGAGCACTCGAAGATCATAATCGTGCCCACCTCCGTCATGCCCGCCGTGTCGCCCGCTTTCGCACCCCAGGCCTCCTCAAGCTGCTTCTTGGCGGCGGGGATGGACCCGGCAGGCTCGCCCGACAGCACCAACTTGTCTACTTTGCTGTCGCGGGCCAGGTCTATGCCCATCTCGCACGCCTTGACCCACATGTTGAGGGCATAGGTGGGCGTGGAGGCTACCGTCGTGACGCCCATCTCCACTATCTGCTTGATGCGTAGCTCGGTGGTCTGCGCGCCGCCTGGGATGACGAGCGCGCCCATCTTCTCGCATGCGTAGTGTGCGCCCCAGAAGCCGATGAACGAGCCGTAGCCGAACGCGAAGTAGACCGTGTCCTCCGGGCGCACGCCGAAGGCCCACAGCCCATAGCACCACATTTCGTTGATCCAGTCCCAGTCCTTCGTGCTGTCGAGCACTCGTATTGGAGTGCGCCCTATAGTGCCCGATGTGAGATGGTAACGCACGGCATTGCGCGGGTCGGTGGAGAGCATATCACCGAACAGCGGCTTCTGCGTAAGCGCCTCCATCCACTCCTCGCGGGTCATGTAGGGGATGCGCCGCAGGTCATCGAGGGTTTGCAACTGCTCCGGTTTGAAGCCCGCCTCGTCGAAGTGCCGCTTGTGGAAGGGCGTGGTGGCATAAGCATACTCTGATAGGCGGCGCAGCTTGGCAAGTTGTAATGCCTCTATGTCGGCGCGGGGCATCGTCTCGTTCTTGGGGTTCCAGTAGGGTGAATATGCCATGTGGGGGTGCCCTCCTTCATCATTGAAGTTGCTTATCTACTGTATAAAGACTGATGAGGCCCGTACTACTTACAGTTCTTCAAAATCACGGCGACTGGTCCCAGGTGCCCACCTCTATCGAGGAGGGGTACTTTCCAGGCTCCTCACACCTGCCTCCACCTATAGGACCCTCGACATTTATCTGACCCTGCGTGTCAAGCATCTCCAACTGGTAGCTATAAGTCTGGCCTCTAGGTACGCAGGTGCGACGCGAAATGTAGCCTACCGCCGCATGCTTACCTGGTTCCAGCACAATTACCGTGTCTGGGTTGCCCGAGGCCAGTGGCAAACTTAGCTCCTTTAGTGGCGCTGTCTTGCCATCGGATTGAACAATAATGAAGCGAGGTCGCCCCTTTACTATGCAGATCGTCTCACCTTTGTTGGTCAGGGAGATAGAGCCGTAGAAGCTTCCCCCGGCACCCTGTCCATCTCCTGTGGCAGTGAGACTATCGGCAGGGCAGGGCAATAGGCCGGCGGGTGGTGGAGCCGCAGTTGGCGTGCTCATTAGAGCGAATTGTGTTGGGACGAGGGTGGCAACAGCATCTCTAACCTGCTTAATCTCATGCTCACGTTGTTCGGCTGTAAGGGAGGCCGGTAGCAAAAGCGAAGCCTGGTAGTAGATCGGCTCCATGCCGCTACTTGTCGAGGGTAGGATAACCACAGTCGTCGCGGGTGCGTCATTCGGGAAGGTTGCTATACGCCCCACCAGTGGCCCCGCCCGGAACTCTTCTAGTTTAGGATTGCAGCACAGCGAATCTGCTTCTTCGGCGTATGGCCTGTTTAGGACTCGAACGTACACACTTTCGAGTATGCTGCCCAAGTACCATTGAACGCTTTGCAGCGAAACGTTCCGGCGTCCACCTGCATCATCAATCTGCGGCTTGCCCCATTCGGGGGGTATTTGCATAGTGAAGTAATTGCCTGTGTAAAGGCCCGGCGTCGAGGTATGCGGGGATGCAGGGGCAGGCGTGGGAGGGTCCCAATACTGGCTGGTAGGTATAGGCGCTGTAACTGTACCTATGTCCGAAGGTGGTAGATAAGTTGCCTTGCTGGGTGTCGGACTAACCGGAGCCTTTGCAAGCGCCCTCGATTCGGTGCCCTGGCTCATCCCAAACAGGATCAAGGCTATGCCGGCCAGTAGGACTATAACGCTCATTCCAAGCACTGCAAGATTACGGGTCACCATGCTACTTCTCCATTCTTTTATTCCTTAGACAGTCTTTGCCTACCACCCCTAACCTCCCCACAACGACTTCCTACCACTTAGCTCCAGCAGCAAGCCCACTATAATCCACCCAAACAGCACGATAGCCGCCGCCGCGAAGAAGTTGAACCCCCCGATAAGCACCTGCACCGACGAGAAGATAATCGGAATGCCCATCACCAGCGTCACCACAAGGAGCAGCTTGGAGCGCGTCCTCTTGCCTATGCCTCGCCCGCTCCTGGTCAGCAACACCGCAGCCCCTGCGCTTATGCCGAATACTACGAACAACGCCAATGTTCCCGCAGGCCCAAATCGCCGCACGCCGAACAGCAGCACGCCCGTAACAACCAGCATGGCTAGTGCCGCCATAAGGAGAAATCTACGCTCCAGTTGGAATAACTTTTTCATAGTCGAAAGTACCGAGTAGTTGTTAGTGGCTAGTTGTTAGTTGTTAGTGAAGAAACCCTTTCTTAAATCTTTGCGCGTTCTTGGCGTCTTTGCGTCTTGGCGTTTCGTCTCCTACTAGCCCCTAGCCCCTGACCTCTGACCCCTACCGACAAGCTCGCGGGCGATGATGATGCGTTGGATGTGGCTGGTGCCCTCGTAGATTTGCAGGCCCTTGATGTCGCGGTAGTATCGCTCGACGGGGTACTCGTTGGAATAGCCTCGGTTGCCGTGGAGCAGCACCGCCTCGGATGCCGCCCTCACAGCCGCTTCCGTGGCGAACAGCTTGGCGATAGAGGTGGCTTTGGTGGCGGGCAAATCGCTGTCCTTCAGCCAGGCGGCGCGGTAGACGAGCAGGCGGGCGGCGTCGAGGTCGGCGGCCATGTCGGCCAGGGTAGCCTGCACCATCTCGAAATCCGCGATGCGCTGCCCGAATTGTCTGCGCTCCTTAGTGTAGGCCACACACGCATCCAGACAGGCCTGCGCCACGCCCACCGCCCCCGCCGCTACACCCAACCGCCCTCGGTCGAGCGCCGACATAGCGACCTTAAAACCTTCGCCTGGCGCGCCCAACATGGCCGAACTCGGTACCCGACACTCCCGCATAGCGATATGCGCGTGCTCGGACGCCCTGTGCCCTAGCTCTTTGCCGGGGATTGGCTCTCGGTGAAAACCGGGTGTCGAGGCGTCCACCAGGAAGGCGCAGATACCACGGTGGCGCGCTTCATGGTCCCGGCTGGCGAACACAATGGCGACGTGCGCGCTCGTGCCGTTGGTGATCCAGATCTTCTCGCCGTCCAGCACGTACTCGCCGCCCTCTTCCCGCGCGGTGGCCTCCATCCCCGCCACGTCTGACCCCGCGTTCGGCTCGGTGAGGGCGTAGCAGCCTATCCACTCGCCCGTCGCAAGCATGGGAAGATACCGTTGCTTTTGCTCCTCCGTGCCCCATTCCTGTATACACCCCGACACTAACCCCGCATGCACCGTGAGGAACCCGCGCACCGACGAATCGACCCGCCCCAACTCCTCGCAGATGAGGGCGTAATCTATGTGGGAGGGCGTGCGACCTATTGCGTATTGCGTATTGCGTATTGCGTCGGGCTGGGCGGGTGGTGCGAGGAGGCCCAGCGCGCCCATACGTGGGACGAGGTGCATGGGAAACTCGCCGCGTTCGTCGGCCTGGCGGGAGATAGGGGCCACTTCTTCCTCGGCGAAGGCGCGGGCGAGGAGTTGGGTGTGTTGTTGTTTGGGGGTGAGGTCAAAGTTCACTGGATGATTCTCTCATGTGCTTATCCAATACT